>CAZYAC010000228.1:0-4842 GCA_964645475.1 uncultured Saprospiraceae bacterium
AAAGCGGAAGGCATGGCCAGCGACAACACGTCGAGGGAAGACACCGGCCGGACGCGAAATCGACGAAGGAGATTCATGAGCGAAGCGAACTAAAGCAGAAGGCATGGCCAGCGACAACACACAAATCTACCATGTCCATCACTACTAGATTTTTGTGAAGACAATTTTGGGATTTTTGACTTAGAATTAAAATCCTAACTTTCGAATATCCCACGAGACAGCGCCTTTGAGAATTCACTGATTCAAGAATCTTTTAATAAATTCTTGAACCTTCACTTTATGGCTTCTCGAGACTGGTGTTTTTTCTCCATCTTTTGTTATGATAAATGTACCTTCCTTTGTATATAGTTTATCTAAATACCTAAAATTAACAATAAAAGACTGGTGAGTTCTACAAAAAAAATCGGGATCCAGCGAAGGCTCAAACGATTTAAGGTTTTTAGAGGCAATTAATTTTTTCCCATCTATTAGATAAAAATTGGTGTAATTTCCATCACTTTTCATCCTGATAATCTCATCGGTTGAAACAAAGGTCGTTCCATCATTTGAAGCGATTGGTATCTTTTGAACCCTTCTTTGGCTAACTTGACGAATTATTTTTTCGTATTGGTTAGAAAGTTTCTTGACTAGATTTTGCTTTTTTACTTTTTCTACTACTGCTACTAATAAATCAGGATCGATGGGTTTGGTTATATAATCCAAGGCATCGTATCGAAAAGCCTCAAGGGCAAATTCATGATGAGCAGTGACAAATATCAGGAAAAAATCTTTGTAGATTATTTTTTTTAGCATTTCAAATCCAGAAGTATCACCTAAGCCGATATCTAAAAACACAATATCTGGCTTCAAACGGTTTATGTATGCTACTCCATCTTCCATATTATCTGCTACCCCTATAATTTTAATATCTCCTTTGCAGTAACTACTTAAGAGTATTTGCAAATTTTCTATTGCGTCTTTCTCATCATCTATGATAATTGCCGAGATCATGTGTTATTATTTTTGATTTTTATCTTAACGATTACTTCGGTTCCTGTTTGATCTTGATTTAAGATTCCTATCTCAATATTTGAATCATTTTTTGACTGCGACAGTGCTTTTAACCTTTGTTTGGTGATAAACATTCCTACCGGTTTATAAGCATTCTGATTCAAATTTGATTTATTTTGATTAACACCAGGACCATTATCTTGGACAATTACTTCTAAGTAATCTTTAACTTTTTTGTATTGGATATTCACCTCTCCATTGATTTTTTTATTAGAAATGCCATGTTTAATAGCGTTTTCTACATAGGGTTGTATCAAAAGTGGAGGTAATTCGATGACATTAACATCTAGATGTTTGTCTACTGATATCGTGAAGTTTAATTTTTCTTTAAGGCGTAATTTTTCTAATTGTAGATAATTTTTTATCATACCAATTTCTTCCGATAAAGTAATGTTAGAAGAAATAGAAACATTTAAAACTTGTCGGATGAATTGAGCGAATTTGGCTAAGTATCTCACAGCATTATCCGTATCATTTTTTAAAATAAAATTTTGAATAGAATTTAAACAATTAAAAATAAAATGAGGATTCATTTGAGCTTGCAAGGCAGATCGTTCAAGGTCAAGCATTTGTTGTTGAATTTCCTTTTCTTTTTTTAATTTTTTTCGTTGCTCCCTATTATATAAAGCGATGCTTCCTATGACTCCCAAAAAAGTTATAAAAAAAGCCCACCATGTTTTCCACCAAGGAGGATTAATACTAAATGGAAATGCCGCAGTTTCACTCCAGAATCCGTCTTCATTTTGAGCCTGAACCATAAAGCGATAATCCCCATTGTTCAATTGTGGATAATGGACCGATCGATTTATGGTATGCTGCCATTCATCCGTTTCTTGTAGCTTGTATCGATATTTTATTTGACTTCCTTGGTGATATCGGGTCGTGATAAATTTAAAGATTAAGTTATTTTCTGTGTGGGAAAAACTAGGATATAAGTTGTCATTGCGACTTAGTCCATTCACTTGGATATCCTGAAATTTAGGAATAGTGCTTTGATCGTTTATAGGTCTTTCCTTGAAATGAATTAACCCTGCAGAAGAACAAAGCCAAATTTGTTCTTTATAAGATTTAATTTGGTAAATTTCGTTGGAAGCTAAGCTATTCGATGTATTGAATTGACGAATAGTAAAGTTATTGTCCTTATCGAAGGTGATTTTATTTAGACCATTAAGGGTTCCAACCCAAAGCACCCCTTGGTCATCTATATGGACATCTTCAATCATGTTAGCAGATAATCCATCTTCATCCGTAATTTGAGTAATTTGATCATTCTTTTGATTCCATAAAACTCGCGTAACTTGATCATCCTTTCGTTGATTCCATAAAATGATTCCAGCTCCTTTAGTGGCTAATACTAGCCGACCGTCAGGTAGTTCACTAATGTCTTCTATCCGTCTTTGGAACGCAGGGATAATGATAGAAGGCGGAATGAGCTTATCATTTATGTATTTAAAAACACCTTCCCCAGTACTGATCCAAACTTGTCCTAGGCTATTCTGAAAACTGGAAAAAACCCTTTTAAGTTCTCCTTCATATCTATCTGCGACTTCTGGGACAGATAGGTCTACTATAAAAAAACCATTAGCCCCCGAACAATATAAATTATTGCTAGGAGCATGATAGTTCATTCTTTTACATGGAATAATCTGGTCATATATATCTTTGTCACTTACAAATTTATTTGTTGAAATATTCCATTTACCTGTCTGGAAGTAAAGATTTCCTTTCCATAATCGATCTTTCGATTCTTCATAAAATAGATCAAAATTACGATCATCATTCGGAGCATTAATTTGCTTAATTATTCTTGGATATGATAAATCTATATGAAAAATATCCCCGTTGGAACATCCTACGAATAATTCGTTTTCATTTTTAATAGCAATTGTACTCACGAAATCTTCACTAAATCCAAATGTTGAATTATAGACCAAAACTTCCGGGTTAGCAGCGTAAAAAATCCCCTTTCCAATGGACGTTGCCCAAATATCTCCCCTTTGATCAATCCTACAATTACTAATAGATTCTCCAAGGAGAAAAACATCGTATTTGTTTAATTTTAAATCGTCAACATTTCTATAACGCCTTAATCCGTTTCCATTAACTTGACAGATCCAAATACTACCATTCTTTTGTTCCACAATTTTTACTGGATGAATTTTAATAGTAGGAATGGTCCATAAAATAGTATCCCCTTTTAGATAGCTCAACTCATCTCCGAAGATTAAATATCCATCTTTTTCACTTTTTAATTTATAAACTCTGACTTTATAAAAGTTTTGATTAGTTGGATCTTTGATGGTTTTTTGAATAAGTTTTTGTTTAGTCCTTATTTCAATTACTTGAGTTTTCTTCTTCTTGACTTCTTGAACGGCTTTTTGAATCTCAGTATCAAATCCCTTGGAAATATGAACATCTATACTATGTTCCAGGTCTTGAAAATCTAAGGTAAAATGAGTATAAAAATTTTTGGACGTGAAAAGGCTATCATTTCCTAAGCTATCAATTCTTAAAACACCTATGTTTTTTATCTCCAAATAAACAGTTGATGTTTGTTTGGCAAGATGCAATTTAATTTGATTTGACCCCTCATCATAATTGTCGATGATATGATTGTATTGATAAGGGGAGATGGAATCATTTTCTAAAATGAATATTTCTCCTCCCATAGTTCCAAACCAAATTCGATGTTGCGCATCTTCTAAAATATCAAAAACTACATTTTGATTTAAGCCTTGTTTGGGTCCATAATTATGAAATTCATAACCATCAAACCGGGAGACGCCATTATCCGTTCCAAACCACATCCGCTCTTTACTATCTTCAAATACACAGTAGACTTCTGGACTGGGTAAACCGTCTGAAGTATTGTAATTTTTAAAATAAGGATGAGGATTCTGCTGAGCAATTACACCACTAAACGTATAAAGCGCCATGATGATCATTAAATATTTCATCTTTCTCAATGCGTAAAATTACAATGATTAGGGGCTTTTGTTACTCTTTTGACCAGATATAAAAAAGGAGTGTTTTACAGAATATGAACCCAAAGTGGTTAAATCTGATCTATAACTGCTCAAATATACAAAAGCAATTTATTTTAACAAAATATAAACTAATATTGTATTAGACAACTCAATCTATTAATTATGAAATTACTATATGAATAAAATCAAGTCAAAATTCAGTAACGGATCCCATGCAAAATTCACGAAACACCGTCTTGAAAAAATCACCTAAAATCAGTCAAAGGAGGTAATATCTCTGTAAATGCAGATCCTGACTTTATAATTGAATATGAAATAACTGGTATCTAATCTACGGCAGTTATTTTAATCTCCTTTCCCGAATTAATATAGGACTGCTTTGACTGCGAAACCCAGCATGCATTTCGACTACAGAATCAAGCCCGCCTGCCTGTCGGTACTTAAACTTGCCCTAAGACGATAATGTCAAACAACTTCCATAAGACAAATCATTTTTTTAACTAAAACTTATATCTATGAAAAATCTACTTTTTTTCAAAAATGTATTGCTATGTTTTATAGTATTACAATTTTTTGCTACTACAGGGCTTGCTCAAGTAAGTAACCTAAAAGGAGGATGCGCTACCCAACCACCAAATAATGCTTATATCAAAGCAAATAAAATCAATAAGAATGAAGTGCAACCGCAACAACTGTCAGCGATAAATTGCAATCCAAGTGGAGATATTCCAGTTGTTTTTCATGTCATTTCCGATTTAGGAGGTTGCTTTGCGTTAGGAAACGGGTTCGATTATACCCGCGCTAA
>CAZYAC010000228.1:4942-8583 GCA_964645475.1 uncultured Saprospiraceae bacterium
GTAATCCAAATGCAAATGGAGGAAGGGGTGATTTACTTACCTCAATGCCTAGACCATTTTGTCCAGGGTCAGCGGGCTGTAATGACCCTTTCATCCAAGTGCTTGAATCCACTTTTTTTGAAGGTCAGGCTAATGACGGATCCATTGAAAACACGATCACACTTTTAGTTCCAGCAGGTTCACTGCCAACGGGCAATATTACCAGTCAAGTTGATATCGATGATCCAACCGTTTTAAATAATATTTTAGTTAACTCTATTGCACCTAATATTGTGGAAATATCATTTCCCAATAATTTTGTATCTCATGAAGGGACGCTAAATTTTTCAATTGATTTTTCTTCGTTGTTTGGTTCAAACTCAACATTATGTAATCAAGTGATTGATTTCACTATTGACTTTGAACAAAATTGTTCAATAGCATATAATGATCAAACAATTTTTGACGAAGTTCAATCGGATGGTATCGCAAGAACACCGATAATCATTCCACATTTTAGTGGCGCAATTAGTGCCTCTATTAATGTCAACAATAATACATTTTCAATTAATCCAATTAATGTTGGTTTTGAATCTATTGCTTTTGCATCCACTGGAGGAACTGTTCAAGTATTTTCAAGTGGCGATGAGATAGGACCAAATTTAACCTACTCGGCAACCGCAAATTTCCCAACCGGCTTAAACGCTGACCAACCTTTTTATGTTGGAGTCCGAGTAATTTCAGGATGTGGGACTTCCAGTTATTATGGATGGATTCGTTTTTTTATTCCATCAGAATGTACTGGTTCGATTCGTGGAACGGATGCTGCCATGCAACAAGTTTATGGCGCTTCAATTCTTGCAGGTGAAACAGTTTGTTATTGTACATGTTCTGGTTCTATAACCGCATCTGCACATACCTTTCAGCAATCTCCTACTGATCCTACTGATATTGAACCGATTATTTATACCTTAGAATCTACTTGCTCTAATGCATCGCTTTCTGTCAGTGATGTTACCATTACTACTAATATCGCTACAAGTGATTACACGGTAACAGCAAGTGGCAATCAATTAACGATTGATATTACAAATACTAATTTGGATCCAAGTGCTTTCGATTTTACAGTAACTTTTAATAGCAATTTAATACCAAATGGTTGTTTGGGTGGGGATTTAGTTTTTGAACCTGGACTCTTTCTTTTTCAGAATGAAACGGATTGTTATGAGATTAACCAAACAGTTTGTAGTGGAACGAATAACACATTACTTACTGTGTTACAAGGTAGAGGACAAGAAGGTATTTACCTTTATGTCAGTATTCAAGGCAATCAAATTACGGTTGATGATAATTCTTACTTAACCGTTTCCATGGCCGGTAATCAAATATTGGGACATAATAGAACATTTGATTTTTCAAATCCGGTTTCAATTGAAAATCCTGTAACATTGACTATGCGAAACGGTCGGAATTACCTACCGATCATTTTCCAAAATGGATGTGAAGACAACCGCTTAGGTTATTTTCGATTCACAAAAGATTGTTTTGGATGCGTTTTCTTCTATGACTTTGTTTATAACTTAAGTCCGGAAATGACCAGTTTGACAACTGGTGTCGGAACTTGTTTGGCTAATCATGAAATTAATTATGCCTTTCCAGAGTTGACAAATAGCGATTTTGGTCATATCCTTGATAATCAGATTGGAGTTGATTTTAGCTCATTTACTACCTATGGTGATCGTTACGAATTCCGTTACCGAGAACTCGGAAGTAATGATTGGATTACGGTAAACAATGCATTTGTTCCAATTTCAGATTTATTGCCTTGTACGGTGCATGAATACGAAATGCGTTACCGCTGTCTACCTTATGGCTGGAGCCCTTGGTCTGGTGAATACGGTGTAACAAATAGCTTTGAAACAGATTGTCTTCCAGATTGTGAAGTTCCGATTGTACCTACATTTCACAGAAACTGTGTACGTTTGTTTGCTCAGAGTAACGTTTTTCCTGGTATCCCACATCAGTATAGGTACAGAATCAACGGATCAGGAAATGCATGGTCTTTTTCTAGTATTTCAACTGCTACCAGAACATTACTTCCAAGACTTGTAGAATGTGTTGAAATTGAAGTTCAAGTTCGACAACAATGTGGCGATCATTGGTCTGACTGGTCAGCAAGTGGGTACTCGTTCTTTGCCGCTGACAAACCAGATCAAAGTACTGTTTATTGCGAAGCGGATGTATCAAGTGTAACGTTGTATTCAAGCGCTCCTGGAGATCCTGTGCTCTTTAAATATAGAATAAATAATGGACCATGGACATTTACACCCATACAATCTAACAATTCGTATACCGTTTCTGGATTGTCCCCTGGAGATCAAGTGTGTTTTATTTCAAGGAGGTATTGCGCGAATCAGCAGGGAGCTTCTTGTTGGTCTGAATTGGAATGTTGTACCGTTCCAGAAAGTTGTTCAACTTCTTGTTCTGATATTGATTTAGCGTGGGCAGACATTATTGGTGAATGCGAGATTATTAATAACGAGATAGGTTATTGGTTTGAAGGGGAACTGAATCTTCCACCAGAAGCAACGATTGTTTCCATAGAGGCTGAAGGTACGAATGGCAATTGTCCAACTGATGTAGTAGGTTTCAACTATGATGCAAATGGATTTATTTCAGGGGCGCTTTTGTCTTTGGATCAGAATTGCTCAGGAGGAGACATTGTATTGACTGTCGAAACGGAGACTGATTGTTGTGAAATAGTGATACCCTTTACTAGTTTTCCTGATTGCGATCAAGAAGACTGTCTCGAAGGTGGACCTTCAATTTCATCTTCCTGTGATGGCAGCATTGTTATGTCGGTCCCACCAACAACACGAACAGTAACTGTAACAAATAATAGAACAGGAGTATCTACTATACACCTAATTGGTGTTTTACAAGGCCCTGTCGGTGCTAATAACGTTGGATTTATTATGAATTTTGATGGTGACTGTGATGAATTAGAAGATCCTAATGATTCGAAGTATGATTTTTCCATCGACTTCGATGGGTGTACGTACCGATTTATTGGTGATTTTTGTGAAGAATGTCCAGAAGATGGAGAACCAACTGATGGTGTCACTAGAGACTGGTCAAGTGGAGCACAGAAAATAACGGAAGTAAATGTTTATCCTAATCCTTCTATTGCTGGAAACGATTTTAATATTGAATCAACGAGTTCAATTAAAAATCTGACCTTAAAAGATATGCAAGGAAGAACAATTCTTAGTCAGCAGTTGAAGGAAGCTTCTTCCAGTTTTATAATGTCAACTCCTGAAGATTTGCAAACTGGGGTTTATATTTTACAGTTGCTTACTATGGATGATGAATTTATTACAAAGAAAATAATCTTGATAGACTAATTATTTTTGCCAGAATTTGAATAAAGTATAGTTTTGAGGTTTAGCTGAAGCTAATTACGTACGGCTCTAAACTAGCGATTAAATTTCAACGATGATTAAGGCCCTCATTTATTTGAAGGCCTTTTTTATTTTGTATTTACACTTACCGAGAGGCAGGCGTGAATGTGTAACCTAGCTAAGGTATTACAGCAAAAACTTAAATAGCCATCTTGACGCATCAAGATGGCTATTTAAAATAATTTTTTAAGCTATTCTTAG
>CAZYAC010000229.1:0-8543 GCA_964645475.1 uncultured Saprospiraceae bacterium
TAAATTGAATGCACAGTGTATTGAATTACCCGCCAATTATTACATTTGGAATACCTGTAATGATGGTTCCTCCATGAGCGGTCATACTTCCCAAAAAAGCAGCAGGCATCCCTTCAATTATAACAGTAGGTGCTCCCATCACTATGGTATCTGGAGGTCCAACGCAGGTAAGCACATCTCCTACTCGGGCAGCAGGTAATCCTCCGATCAAAACAGTAGGTGCTCCCGGACCAACAACTGGGCCTCCTACATGAGGAACAATTCCGGTCACCATTGGGCATTCATGCATAGCAGTCAAAGTTACAGCAGGTGGCATATTTATTTTTTTAATTTAGAATTTATGATTAGAAATTTTGAACATCATCTTTAGACAAGCGTTTAATTGATCATTACCATCGCACCCGTAATCGTCAATTCGCCTCCAGCAGTTACACTTGCTTCTGCTCCTCCAGAAGCGGAAAAAGAAGTATCTCCAGAAATACTTACGTCCAAGCCTGACATACTAAGACTGGCCTGAGCTTCTATCGAAGCCTCCGCTTCTGTAGAAATAGTTACGCCTCCGGTACCAGAAATATTAACGCTACCTTCCGCTGATAACTTAATATCTTTTGGACTTACTAATGAGATACCTTCGGAATTCATCGTAACTTTATTTTCGTTCTGATCTTGAATTATGATGCTTTCTCCTTCATCACTAAATATCATTTTATTCTTATTTGGCGTCGTGATGGTTAACACTTTATTTTGATCATCAAATTCAACTTTCAATTGATTTTTAGATACAATCGCTTTCTTTGGATTTCCTTCCTCGGGCGTGTATGGAGCTGCTTTTTGACTACTATAAAGACTGCCAAGTACCACTGGGAAACGAGGGTCTTCATTTAGAAAACCTAACACCACCTCATCCCCTATTTCCGGCATAAAAAATTGACCGGCACCTGCAGTGGCATAAGGTTGTGCCCAACGAGCCCAAACACTACTACTTCCTGAATTTTTAAAAATAGGAACTTCTATCTCTATTCGGGTTTCACCTTTCGGATCTTCGTGAATTTGCTTAACCGTTCCATTTTGTAATCCTCTGATTCCTGGTAGCAAACCGGATGCTGGTCGTGACGTTATTTCAACTGTTTTTGAAAACCATTCTGGGTCTAGACCAATATTTACAGAAGACCACCAATTGCCATCACTTATCTCATGGGTAACTCCTGAGACAAAAGCATGACCGTCGAAGCGTGTCCCAAATCCTTTCAGTTCCACTATTTCATTAGGTTCAAAGGAAGCATTGCCATACGTTTTAATTTCTCCCCGTATTTTTGCCAATCTGGATTTAAGTAGTTGACTATCCGCCCATGATTTCAACATAGATTCTTCTAAATTAGCAGTAGTCAATAACGGATAAGTTTTAGCATTTACGACGGATGATAATTTTGTTCCTGTAATATTTCCTTGGTTAGGAACAGAAGGGTCTGATGCAGCAGTAGCAACCAATGCTTGATTTTTATAATCCCATGCTGTGGCTTCCACTTTAGACAATTGCGTTTGAGCATCCATCTTAGCGTTAAATTCAAAAACATTCTCACCAAAGGTTATTGTTTCTATTGACGCCCCTTTTGCGTTTGGCTTAGTTACTTTTAATTGATTATCTGCGGTCACAACCATCATCCCATTTACTTCTGCTCTTGACATTAAAAAATCCCAATCGGTGGAATTGTATTGAACAATTTGAGGAAAAGTATTACTAGTTGATTCGATATCAGCAGATAGTCCATGGTTAGTGGCTATTTTTTTTAAAACATCACTATCTGTACTTTTGGTAAAAACATTATTATTTAATGTTCCAGTCATCTGAATCGCTTTGTCTCGACAATCAAGAACCAATAAACTTCCCAAATTATTTTTATATTGAATATCTTGGGAAATAATAATTCCTTTATAGATACACTTCGTTTCTAAATCATAACCAGCCTGGATTTCAATTTCATTTCCTGGAATAAACTCCTCACTACTACTCAATTTAAAACTTTCGCCAGCAACTGAGCCATCGAGCAATTTTATTTTTGCAGAAGCAATACTGTTAACTTGCTTAAAGACTTTACAGGCAAGAATATCATAAGTGTCATTAATTACCGTTCCATTTATTAGTATTTTAATAGATACTAATGACCTATCCTCATTTGACATAATTTTTCGTTTTGGTTTAGAATTTTATTTAAAATAGTTAATCCCTTCTCGGAATTAAGGATTATTCTGATTTTTAATTTCCATGGTTTCATAAGCAATTTCAAGCGCATCAACGGCTACTTCATTACCATCAGATTTTAAATCTGTACTAGTGATTTTAGTTGGCCAAGCGTTATTAAGGGTCCACACCATCGTCGGTTCCTCCTTTTCATTGAGTAATTGAATAACAACTGTAGTACGTTTGATAGTATTCATCTTTACTTGATTATACCAATCCCAATAGGAAGTGTCTCCTGTGAATACGCCACGCTTCATTGTCACATTGCCTACCTTACCAATTCCTGGCATATCCACAGGATAAAATGACGGTGCGTCACCATGCCGGTATTCGATAATTTGCGTTTCAGTATCTAAACCGGTTACTTCCGAAAATTTAATTACGGTATCGTCCCACAAAACTTTAAAGTAAAATTTAGGCATAGGCCAAATTGCATTTTCGACTTTTCCTGTTTTATCTGCCATTTTTAAAGGTTTTCTTTTAAGAGTTATAAAATAATATAATTAAGATTTCGCCATTTCCTGTTCATAAGTAATTGTGATAAATTCAGCTGGACGAACAAGTGCTAAACTTGCTCTTACTTTCATAATTCCATTTAATATATCTTGAGGAGTCATGGTTTTCCCTAATCCTACTGCCACCTGAAAAGCATCGGATGGAGAAGCACCTTGTAAGGCACCAGCCGACCACAAATTATGTAGGAAATTATTGATCATACTTTCACAAGTAGACCAAGTCGAAGTGTCATTAGCTTGAAAAACCAATTGTTGTGCTGCATTCGCAATAGATTGTTCAATCATAATCATGGTTCTTCGTACACTTACATATCTCCAATCTAGGCTATTACCATCCAAGGTTCGCGCGCCCCAAATAATCGCTGGTCCTCTACCTTGGAATGATCGTATCGCATTGATAGATTTCCCAGCCAAGGCATCTACATTAAGCGATGCCTGTTGGTCATTATTAACTTCTACCGTAGGAGCAATTACAGAATTTATATTTCGATTGGCTGGAGCAATCCAAACGCCTTCTGTACTATCTACCAAAGTAAAAACACCTGCCATGGCTGCACTTGGTGGTAGGGTACCTGCTTTTTTGGCTAAAGCCGCCATGAGTTTTTTATAATTTGGATTATCATTTTTAGCAAGATCGCTTAAGTCAGGTTCTCCAATAAAAATCTCAGATAATTTTTTCGCTTCAGGTAAGGTTTGATCCACATTCTCAAAACTCATCTCAGAAGGATCTACAATAGTCGTCTCCAGAAAAGGATAATAACTTATCCCATAATTTAAAAAATTATTTCCTATATCATTTCTATGATTACTAATGACCCCTTGCTCCATATCTTTATATCCTTCATAAACATCTAATAAAGCAACTCGATCTTTTAGCGTGCCACATTGCATTAATGTTGCTTGCTGAATGGTATAATAATCGGCTGAACTTAATAAAAGAGCATCTGGCGCCAGCAGAACGGTTGGTTTAGGAAAAGGAATTTTAGTTAGTTTTTCTAAACCTGTTAGGAAATCAACTTTACGAGGAATAGTAGGTTCAGATAGAAAATCGCCAGAAGGTTGTTCTACTTTAGAAATATACGAACCAATAGACATAATATAACAAGGTCCACCACCATTTTGGAAATAGAACTGTAGACAATAATATAGACAGAACTCGTTCCCCTCACTTGGTTGTCCTACCTGATAGTATTTATCATTGATTACTAGATCATATGGAGGAATATCCTTTTTTCCAGTCAACGGATCAACCTTGGGAGTTACTTCCTCAATAGGATATTTATTCATGGGTGCACCACCAAAATGTTCCTGATATTCTGATATCGAATTAATCTGCACAGGCTCCATTAGTGGTTTACCATTTAAAATAGCTTTTTCGGTGTAGCCTATAAATGCAGGAATGGCAGTGGGTACTTCAGCTACGGAATTAGGAAAAGCATTTTTTTCTTCAATGTAAACACCGGGTGTTTGAGGGTTATTTGCATTCATAAGGTTTGATTTAATTATTCTTGATTTTGAGGTGTAATTGTAATACCAGATATCTTATCTTGTATGTCTTGATCATTAATCACTATCGTTTTTAATGTATACATGACTGAAGGTAGATAATTGGTACCTATCGCTCCCCATACTTGATGGAGTTCCTGGATATCAAGTTTTTCCATTTCAAAAACCAAACGATTAACTCCTTTTGGAAGTCCTGGTGTATTTTGGATATCCCATAATTTTTTTTCTTGAAAATAAGACATACCCATGGTCAGCATATCTAGACCTTCTCGAACTAATCCTGGTCGAGAATAACTTGCCAAAATGATTCTTAAATTTAGACTCAATGGAGCAAATTCTTCTCTGTTAATTCCGCTCCCTTTTTGTATCCTAGTTGGAAAACTATTTGCAATTGGAGCAGGCTCGATGCCAATTAATTTTAATAATAAAACATTAGAGTCATTTTCAAGTATAGAACCTTGAGTGTCCACAATCGAGGAAAGCTGTACCTTATTTGCAGAGGAAGGAAGTTTTAATCTTCGACAAATGTCTTGATTTACAGATTCGGCAATAAAATTTAGAAGAGTACCAATCATTGATTTTTTCATTTGGTTATCCGTACAGATATAAATATAGGAAATATTTTTTCTAATCGTTGCTTTCATTGCTGTCAAACATTGACAGGCTGTTTTTATTTAACATCTAATTGGCTAATAATTTGCTCCAACCCTTTCCGCTTCTCCATTCTTTCCATAGAAAGCAGATCTTCAACTTGATCAGCCAAGGTAAGCAAGTCAATGGCTTTTTGTAAAATCAGTTTCGCGTCCGCAGGATGACTCGTCTTTTTATAATGACCAACTTCGAAAAAATAACTAGATAGCAACTCCAAACTTTCGGCAGAATAGGGTTTATCCTTAAAACTGAGAAAAAATTCTGCTTGGTCCAATTTACATAATGCCTCAAAATCTAAACCCAATTCTTCTTGCATGGTTGACTGAGTAACCGCCATCGCATCCTCCATTTTTCCATTGTTTTTCAACCCCAAAAACTTGGAGATCATCTTTCCAATGGCTTGACCCATTTGTTCTATTTGAGCTTGTAAAAGGTCGCGTATTGGCATTTGATTTGTTGAATAAAAATAATAGTCAACGACTATTTAAATTATTGATACCTCAATGGCACGATTGCAGGAAAATTGAGGTTGCTTTTGAAGTTGGGATGGAAATTGAAAAAAACCGTTTGAAAAATAGTTTTTCAGGTCAACAAATTCCCTTCTGCATCCCAGGCGGCAATATCCATTCTTTTTTCTTGATCAACACATTTTGCCAACCATTCAGGATCATAGTCCACGTCATGGTCTTTTAAAACTTCAGCAGGAACGCCATCCCAAACATTAGGAAAATTTCCTTGATATCCCAAATCATCAAAGCCCATTCGGGTTGTATAGTATCCTGTCAAAGTCAGATTTCGCATTCGTCTAAAAAAGGCAATTCCTGGAGCACGTTCTGGGAATTTATCATCGGGATCGGGATAAGCAATTTCATCAATGATCGTTAATTGCTCTTCATTAGAAAGGTCCGTAAAAATTTTCTCATAGCGACGATTCGCCTCAGAATTTAACCACATCAATCCACCTCGAATGGGTAGTTGATGGACGGGTAAATCTTTCACAATAAACTCAATAAATTCCGGCACTTTGGCTTCAGTTGCCGATCCTGCAGTTGGCGTTGGTGGCAAAATGATATCACATAAAGTTGCGATGGCATCTAATTCAGCTTCATTGAAAAACACTTCTTTTCTTAGGAGTTCGTCCCTCAGTATTTCTGTTGGTGTACGGCCATAAAGTCCCTCTGTTGTGACGGTGTTATCTGCTGCTGAGGGATCAGTTGGTTCCGTTTTACATCCCCCTACTCCAACTGCCGTAGCACCTCCCAATGTTCCAACCAACAAAGTCTTTAACGTTTTTCTTCTATCCATAACGAGTTTTGAGTTTTGAGTAGTTACTATTATAACCGTAAATCAATTCAACGATTCAACAACTTAACACTTCAACAATTTTTAAATATTCTGTTTCTTCAGTTCCTCTACAATATATTCAGAAGTTCGCATGGCCAAAGCCATGATTGTCCATGTGCAATTTTTATCAGCTTGTGAAGTAAAAGGGCCAGCATCTACCACGAAAACATTTTTCGCATCGTGCAATTGACAATATTTATTGGTGACGGATTTTTTAGGATCATTCCCCATGCGAGTTGTTCCGACTTCATGAATAATTTGTCCGGGTGCTAGCAATCCATAATTGTCTTCTTTGGTCGGTTTATTACCTAAAGCAATACCACCCATTCCATCAATGATTTCCTCAAAGGTATCTTGCATATGTTTGGCTTGTAAGATTTCATAATCCGACCATTGATAGGTGAATTTTAAAACTGGAATACCAAATTGATCTACTGTTGTGGGATCAATCTCGCAACGATTTTCTCGTTTTGCAATGGACTCTCCTCTTCCTGCCATTCCGATGGTCGCTCCAAAAAATTTCTTTACGTCTTTTCGCAATTTATCGCCATACCCACCAACCGCTCCGCCAATATATTTATTCATTCCTTCAACATCAAATCCAAATCCATAGGCAGGCATTCCTAATCCACCCCATTGTTCGATATGATAACCCCGTGGAAAATCCAGTTTTTTATTATCCAACCACCAAGGTGAGTAAACATGGAGACCTCCTACCCCATCTTCATTATATAATTTTCGATCCATTAATGCTGGAATAAATGCTGACCGTCCAGCTCCCGTTGAATCGTGCAGATAGCGGCCTACATTGTCACTACTATTGCCTAGGCCATTTGGATGTTGCTTGGATTTTGAATTTAAAAGTATCCTTGCAGTGCTACAGGCTGATGCTCCTAATACAACCGTTTTTCCTTTAAGTTCATATTCCATTCGGTCCTCCTTATTGATATAAGAAACGCCTGTTGCTAATCCTTCTGAATCGGTGGTCACCGTTCTTACCATACTATTAACATACAAATCAATTCGTCCACCATCAACACCTGGAATGATAAAAACGGAGCTGGAAGAAAAGTCCGCGTAGACCCTACATGAACGACTACATTGTTGACAATAAAAACAGACACCTCTATCGTCGTTTAATTTTTTTGTTAAAATGGATAATCGAGAAGGGATTGCACTAACGCCGGCTTTTCTAGCACCTTTGATATAATAAAGTTCGTGCAGTCTTGGTTTTGGAGGTGGTAAGAAAAATCCATCCGGATCATTTCGCAATCCTTCCTTAGATCCAAAGACACCTACTTGTTTATCGAGTTTATCATAAAAAGGTTTAAGCTCTTCATAAGAAATAGGCCAGTTTTCACCCAACCCGTCGATATCCCGATGCTTGAAATCGTCTGGTCCAAAGCGGAGAGAAATTCTTCCCCAATGATTCGTTCGACCTCCTAACATTCTGGAACGCCACCACATAAACTTAGTCCCTTCAGATTGTGTATAAGGTTCTCCTTCCACTTCCCAGTCTCCATAGGACATGTCATAATCTCCAAAGGCTCGAGTAGTGCTTGCGCCTCTACGAGGTGATTCCCAAGGCCACTTCATTTGAGTCATCGTGGTTGGATCTTTTGGGTCGAAGAAAGGTCCAGCTTCTACGACGGCCACCTTTAGTCCAGCTTTAGACAAAACATCGGCTGCCATTCCTCCTCCAGCCCCTGAGCCTACGATAATTGCATCGTAGACTTTTTCTGATTTTTTTATTTGCATTTTGATAATTTATTACTGGCTAAGGTAGGGAAGATTTTTGGAAAACAAGTAGGATACACTTAGAATATTAGTTAAACTTTTTCGAATTATCATGGTCAAAGTAGATATTGTTTAACTTGCAAGAATTTACCTATGAAAACAATTTTGACAAGCCTATTTTTTCTTTTATTGAGTTCTATTCGGTGAGAAATTAATTACAAAAAAGGTGACTCGTTGGTAAAAAAAAACATAATTTATATTTGATTGCTATATATTTTTATCCTTAGCTAGGTAACTTAAATTTGTAAATCCAGTATTTACTTCCACTATCCGTGGTTATTTTTTTCTTATACGTTTTTATGAGTCCGTTTTCTTTAACTAAGGCTTCAAATTTATCTTGCGATAAAAAATAAGAACAACAATCGCCTTCACACTGATCTGAAAAGATTTCTTTAACAATTAGTTCCGTATGCTCATGCATGGACTTTTTGATGGAGGTAAACATTTCTTCTGGTTCACTGAAATGATGAATCGTCTGTCGAATGATAATC
>CAZYAC010000230.1:0-8516 GCA_964645475.1 uncultured Saprospiraceae bacterium
ACCAAAAACAACCTATTCAAAATACAAAGCAACTTAATGCACAGTGTATTAAATATTCTTTGAAATATAATAATAGAAGCTGAACCAACCGCATTTGGGAAAGAATGATAAATGAAAACAGAATAATTTGAATTTTCCTCTTCCTATTTCTACTGCTTACCTACATGGTGACGCATGGCTTACTTATCGTCTATGAAATACGATGCCATCACGATAAACAAAAAGCTCCATAATCCGTTTAACCATTCAATATTCGGTATTCCTTACGCTTATTCGCTTAAAGTATCTTTTTTGCGTTCACAATAAAACCTAAGTTGCTTTTTATAAAACTAATAATTTTACCGTTTCACCAATGCTAAGCAAACCATGAGAATTTGTCTTGCTCAGACCAAATCTATTAAAGGGGATCTAACTCAAAATATTCAAATTCACCTCAATTGTATCCAACGAGCGATAGCATGGGGATCTGACTTAATTGTCTTTCCAGAGCTTTCTTTGACTGGTTACGAACCAAATTTGGCAAAAGAATTGGCAAGGCACTTAGAGGACTCTATTTTTAATGCTTTCCAAGAAAAAGCAAATGAAAATAATATTTCTATTGCCCTCGGAATGCCGATAAAAAACAAAACAGGTGTCTTTATTGGAATGCTCATATTCCAGCCTAATACCCAACGAATCCTTTATGCTAAACAAATTTTGCATAAGGACGAACTACCTTTTTTTATCTCCGGTAGCGAGCAAGTTTTTCTAAATATTAAGCAACATAAAATAGCTTTTGGTATTTGTTATGAAACCTTACAGCGAAAACATTTTATGGATGTAAAGCAAGCCAATGCCACTATCTACCTAGCAAGCGTTTCAAAGCCTGAAAAGGGTTTGGCGAAGGCTTATGATCATTTTTCAAAAATTTCAAAGGAATTTTCTATTCCAGTTTTGATGGTAAACAATGTTGGATTTTCTGATAATTTTATGGCTGCTGGGAAAAGCGCAGGTTGGAATACGCATGGGGAGATTATTGGAGAACTTAAGGTTCCTCGTCCGGCGTTGCTGTTGGTTGACCTGGAGGAAAACACGACTGAAATAGATGAATTTGCAGACCATAATCTTGTCATTCATCCTGCCAAACCATCAGACCTTTCCGAGTTGGTTCAAGTATTTAAGGATGCAAAAAGTCATTTGGATCAGCAAAATATTTTTCAATGGACCGACTTTTACCCATCAGAAAAAATCATCGAAAAAGACTTGAATGATAAAACGCTTTTCGTTTTAAAGAAAGGTCCTCACGTTATTGGTGCTGTAACCCTTAACGATCAACAGGATATAGAATATCAATCCATTGATTGGAAATTTAATGGAAAAAAAATACTTGTTATTCATCGACTCGTGATTGATCCTATTTATCAACGGAAGGGTTATGCAAAAAAAATGATGGATTTCGCGGAAGATTTCGCGATGAAAAATAAATATTCCTCTATCCGATTAGATACCTATACACAAAATAAAGTCTCCTTCGAGTTTTATAGAAAACGAAATTATATCCTCTGTGGAAAGGTGTTTTTTCCTGGCAGACCGCAACCTTTTTATTGTTTAGAAAAGAACTTGAAAATCACCTCAACCGGATGACAACCCTTCAACCATTTTTTGCTTTGCTGGTTTTTCTAGTTGGATTTTTAATTGCTTATTTAATCACGCTTAAGTATCCATTAAAAGCTTCCAATAATCGATACGAATCCTTGGATGGGTTGCGAGGTTTTCTAGCTATTTCGGTTTTTATCCATCATATCAGCATTTGGTACGTATACCTTCAAACGGGCAACTGGGTAGAACCGGATTCCAATTTATTTAATCATTTGGGACAATCGAGTGTAGCGCTTTTTTTTATGATTTCTAGTTTTTTATTTATCAGCAAATTATTGAATTATAAAGGAGTAGATTACCCTTGGAAGTCTTTTTACATAGGTCGGTTTTTTCGGATCGTTCCTTTGTATCTACTGAGTTTTACTTTGGTTCTTTTAATTATTGGAATCTTAAGTAACTGGACTTTACAGGTTTCTTTTTATTATTTTTTAAAAAACCTAATTAGATGGTCCGGTTTAGGAATTTTAGGCCAACCCGATCTAAATGGTATCAAAGGTACCGCTACGATCAATTCATTTGTAAATTGGTCCTTGCTCTATGAATGGTTACTTTATTTTTCTTTGCCATTACTTTCTATCTTTATTATTAAATCCAAACCGAAAATTTATTATCTCGCATTCAGTATTTTATTTATAATTTTTGCTTGGCAGTATCGCAACCTTGAATTGCAGCATGTTCTATCTTTATTTGGCGGGGCGATGGCTGCATTTATCTATAAGTATCATTCAATGAAAATAAATTTCAATCACTTTTTATTTAGCATTGCTATCATTGGATGCTTAGTCGTAGTGGTCCAATTCCGAAATTCTGGAGAATTAATTTCTAAGTCGTTTTTGGTGATGGCTTTTATTTTGATTGCGTTAGGAAATGATTTGTTTGGATTTTTAAAAAACAATCCTCTTAAGTTAATGGGAGAAATCAGTTATAGTACTTATCTATTACACGGTATTCTTATTTTTATCTCCATCCATTTTGTTTACGGTTTGGAAGCAACACAAACTTTATCTGAATCGACCTTTTGTTGGTTGATGTTGGCATTAACACCCGTGTTGATCGGTGTGAGTTTTCTTACGTACCTTTTTATAGAAAAACCATTTATTGATCGTTCTAAAAAAATTAGAAAAAGAATCACGACTTAACAGGTTTCTAAAATTGCCACGAAGACACGAAGACACGAAGAAAATTAGCTATTTCCTATGGAAATAGCCTTCAAGTCCTATAAAACCTTTTTTAACTTTTGTTCTATACAGAGAAATTTGGATTGAAATTATTTTACCGTTTCATGAATCATTCCTAATAATTCATTGGTTTTACTTGGGTCACACCAACGCAATACGACGACTAAATTTTTATCGGGCTCAATGATAATATAATTACCTCCAAATCCAGCAGCGTAATACCCATTCTTACTTAGATTCGACATCCGTTTTCCCGGAAGCCACCAAAGATAACCGTAAGCGCTTTCGGCAGGCGATGGTTGGGTAATGGCTGAAATCCAATTTTTTGAAAAAAGTTTTTTGCCATTCCAATTACCTTCGTTTAGGAAAAGTAATCCATAACGTGCATGGTCTTCTGTATTCATAAAAATACCGCCACCAGAATGACCGCCCCCACTGACCGATTGCATTTTAAGACCGTCTACATCCGTCCAAGAATTTTCATACCCAAACCATCGCCAAGTTGGACTTGCTCCGATGGGGTCCATAATTTTTTCCTTAAGGACTACAGGTAAGGGTTTCCGCCAAACTTGCAAAAGCGAATATGCTAAAAGATTAACCCGTACATCGTTGTATTCCATCACGGTTCCGGGTTCAACTAGTTTTCTAAAACGCCAATCGTCTATATCACCTTCTCTAGGCGGACGATCATTCCAATCATACCCGCCCCAGAGTTGTCCAGTCCAGTCCGAAGATTGTGTCAATAAATGCTTCCAGTTGATCTTACTATTATGGCGACCATCAAAGTGACCATCCCAAACATACTCCTTTACCGGATCTTCTAAATTTTTAATCAATCCTGCCTCTAAAGCTAAACCTGCCATGGTCGATAAATAGCTTTTTGTAACACTAAAGGACATGTCAACTCTTTTGGTATCACCCCATTCTGCGATGACATATCCATCTTTAATGATCATCCCTGCTGGACCACCTCTTTCTTTTACCGGTCCGAGAATTTTATGGTAAGGTTCTCGCTCAAAACCTTTAAGAATTGCTTGTGACAAATCCTTTGGTCCGCGATATTCAAAAACAGCCGTAGAATCAATAATCTGCTTAATTTTATTAGCATCAATTTCAAAATTCGCCGGAGCTTTTCGTTCCCATTTATCCGTCGGGAAATAGTTTTGACCGCTCATAAATCCAGAATAGCCAAATAAGAGCAGCAGAATTAGTAGAATGGTATTACGAATCATAATCTTTATTTTTAAAAACCCAAGATAGGAAAATTCAATACAAGTACAACCTCAATTTCAAGGCTTATTAAAATCCTGCCTCAACCTCTATTAGCATTCGTTCTTTACTGATCGGATGATAAAATTCTAATTGTTCTGCATGCAGACATAAACGATCTGCTTTCAATCCGTACAAATCATCACCGACGATTGGGCAGCCGAGGCCTAAGGGATGGGCAGCATGAATTCGTAGTTGATGACTGCGCCCCGTTAGTGGGTAGAAATAAACCTTGGTATGGGTACTGGTTCGTTCGATTACTTTCCAGTCAGTGATAGCAGAACGACCATGTTCGTAAGAAATCATTTGGTGAGGACGGTTATCAAAATCTACGCTAAGGGGTAAATCAATTCGACCTGCTTCTCCATCGACGATGCCTTCTAATAATGCGACGTATCTTTTTTTTATCGTTCGATTCACAAATTGTCGCTGTAAGAATTTATGATTTGACGGATTTTTGGTTAATAATAAAATACCGGAAGTATGCATATCCAATCGATGAATCATCATTGCGCCATTTACTTCTGGATGTAGTTTATGCATTCGGGCTTGCACAGAATCTGTGATAAATTTACCAGGAGTGGAGAGTAATCCAGATGGTTTATTGACTAGTACTAGATGGTCATCTTCGTAAAGGATAGGTAATTCTTTTTCCTGTGCTGGATTGACTAGCATTGGGTCATCATCCAACTCCAGACCTGTTAACATATGCGAAAGGATGGGTTTACATTTTCCCATACAGGCATGGTAATGTTGCCGATGGCGTCGGACCGCTGAGGCCGGAGATTTTCCCCACCAAAACTCTGTTAAAGCAATTGGCTTCAATTGATTCATAAAAGCGAATTGTAGAAGCTTAGGAGCAGCGCATTCACCGGCTCCTGATGGTTTAGGGGTATCTTTGAAAATCTCGTGTAGATTTTTTTCCTCCCCTTTTATGTTTAAAAAACGATAATGAGAAAAAAGTGATTGTTGTAAATTTACGGATTTCTCTTTTCTAGCTGCCTTTAGATTTGAAATCTCATGTTCTAATTTTAATAGGGGAGCAGTTATTTTATCTAAGCCTTTTTGTAAATCAATTTCAGTATCGCGAACCTGATTTCGGATGGAAATACTTTCTTTACCTAGTGTTTCTAAAAGTGTGTTGTAATCCGATGGTAATAACACCGTTTTGGCGTTGGTTCTTTTTTGTTTTCGAGCCAGTTTTGCAGCACGTTGTTCAGCTTTCAAGACTTCAATTTTTTTATTGAAAACCTCCGTTTCCTTTTTTACTTTTTCTTTCAGAGATAATATTTCGGGTTGTTGCTCTAAATGCTCAATCTGCTCCGTCATCCTATTCAATTCCTTTGCACCGTTGGTATAAAAGCCACCATTAGGGTTTGCATCAAAAAGGTTTGGAACAAACAAATTAGGTGTTTTATCTCCAAGCTCTAAACCAGAAAAGGCGGATATAAAACCAATTTCTCCCGATTTGTTTTCTACCACTAAAACGCCGAACATTTTTCCGATCGCACCTGTATTATTTGGATTTTTTATTCCAAAATTGTGAAAATTATCTGGTAGTTTTTCTAAATAATCCTGTAATTGTTCGGCAGCTAAAATGGCCAATGGATGAGGCTCATAATAAAAAGGAAAGGTAAACTTCTTTGGTAAGGAAATTCCTTCAATCGGTAAGTTGAATTGGGTAAAACAGCCATTTTTTTTAGTGCTCATTTTTTGGATATTTCCTTTGACGGCAAAATTACTCAAAAAATAATCGAGCGTAAACTTATATCTTTGTCGATTGTTTCTACTTATTGAAAGTATCATCGCCACAAATTTCCTATATAAAGCTATCCTTAGTTTACATCTTTATAGAACTAAAATTTACCAATTTAAACCATCATTATGAAACAAGTTGTACTGCTACTCATCTTTTCGCTAGTTACCTTCACGCTTCATGCGCAATATCCGAAAGGAGGAGGAGGAAAATGGGGGAAAAAAGAAAAAACCATCAAGGGAAAAATTACTGGAAAAGTAGTTGGAGCTGATAATCAACCAGTTAGCTATGCCACCATTGTTTTGGTAGATAATAAAACCCAGAAGCAGGTAAACGGAAATATTACAGATGAAAAAGGGAAATTTAAACTTGAAGATGTCGTAACGGGTAATTATTCGTTAAAGGTTTCTTTTATTGGCTTTCTTGAAAAAGTGGTTGAGAATGTAAATTTAACCTTAAAAAAACCAGATTTTAACACAGGAACTATCACGCTGGAACAGGATAATGTATTGCTTTCAGAAGTAGAAGTGGTAGAAGAAGCTGCTTTGGTAGAAACAAAAATTGATAAAATTGTCTACAATGCTGATAAGGATGTAACCAATGCTGGTGGAGATGCTGGAGATGTACTGCGAAAGGTTCCAATGTTATCGGTGGATTTGGAAGGTAATGTATCCTTGCGGGGTAGTCAAAATATTCAAATATTGATCAATGGTAAACCATCAGGGATGTTTGCCAACGGAACAGCAGATGCCTTAAAAATGATTCCTGCGGATCAGATTAAAAAGGTAGAGGTGATCACTTCTCCATCCGCTAAGTACGATGGAGAAGGATCAGGTGGTATCATCAATATTATTACGCAAAAAAAACAAGTTCAAGGATATAATGTTTCGGTCAATGGCTCCGTTGGAACCCGACAGAATAATGGAAATATTGGCATTAATGCTGCCAGTGGTCGTTTGGGGTTCAATGCCAATGCTGGGTTTTGGCATTCTTGGCCAAACGATGCGAACCTAGATTTTGTTCGAGAAGATTTTGATGGAGAAACTTTAGTATCTAGTTATATACAAGAGGGAATTACCACTTCCTCCCGAACGGGTTTTTTTGGAAAAGCAGGATTGAATTACGATATCAATGCTTATAATAATGTTTCTACCTCAATTAATTTTCGTGGATTTCGCTTTGGAACTGACGCACCCACAGAAGCTGTTTTTACACCGGATTTTAGTCAAGTACTAACCGAAATTACGAACCGCCGATCTGATGCCAAAACCTTAAACGCCGGCTTTGATTGGTCTACCGATTATCGTCGTACCTTCAAAAAAGAAGGACAGGAATTTAGTGCCGCCTTTTTACTAAATGGCAATGTGCGTAATCTTGATAGTGATATTACTTCTACGAGTAGTGCTGCTTTATTCGATTTTTTAGAACGTCAGGAAAACGATGGTGACAATAAAGAATATACCTTTCAGATTGATTATGTCCATCCTTTTACCAAAGCTGTTAAATTAGAAATCGGTGGAAAATCAGTACTCCGCCGGATTGATAGCGATTATCAATTTGAGCAATTTGACGAAGATTTAAATTCGTTTAAAATTGATCAGTCTCGGACAAATATTTTTGAGTATCAACAGGATGTGTATGCGGGATATGCTTCTTTCACTTTTAATCTGCCCAAAGATTTCGGAATTATTGCTGGAGCACGTTATGAACATACTTCCATAGGTGGTGAATTTGAATCAGATTTTGACCCATTTGATAATTCCTATGATAATATCTTACCGAGTGTCATAATTTCCAAAAAGACCAATATGTTTTCTACGATAAAGCTGAGTTATAACCAACGAATTCAGCGACCAAGTTTATTTTTCATAAATCCTTATCGAAATGATATTGATCGTAGAAATGTCTCGCAAGGGAATCCTAAGTTGGAACCAGAATTAGTACATCAAGTCGAATTAGGTTATAATACTTATCTCAAAGGGTTAGTACTCAGTGCTTCTGTTTATTATCGTCACACACAGGATTTGATAGAAGCAATAGTCGAAGTAAATGATTTGGGAATTGCTGAATCTGTTTATCAAAATATTGGGATCAATAATTCTATTGGGTTTAATACTTTTGTTTCAAAAACATTCAATAAGAAATTTACGATCCGAGGTAATGTTAGTGTATTTACTTATAATGCCGAAAGTCGTTTGGAGAATTATAATCTAAGAAATAATGGCATTCAATCTAATTTTTTCGGTAGTTGTTCCTACACCTTCAAGAAAGGTTGGAAGGCAGAAGGATTTGGATTTTATCGTGCACCCACTCGTACCTTACAAGGTGACCGAACTTCCTTTTGGATGACCAGTGTTGGTTTTCAGAAAGAATTCTGGGATAAACGCGCCAGCCTAGGCATCCGGATAGTAGACCCATTCAACCGCACCAAAAATTTTAGAACAGAACTTACAGGCGTAGATTTTTATCAACGTTCTGACTTTAGAATTCCTTTCCGATCTTTCGGTTTGAATTTCCGCTATACTTTTGGAAAACTTGATTTTAAAACAAAAGCTAGTCGGTCAAAAATCAAAAATGATGATCAAAAAAGTGGTGGCGATGGTCAGCAGGGTGGTGGCGGAGGACAAGGGAATTGATTTTATTAATTGTTGAATTGTTGAATTGTTGAATTGTTG
>CAZYAC010000231.1:0-8420 GCA_964645475.1 uncultured Saprospiraceae bacterium
TTAATTAAATAATTATTCATTAATTATCCCTTCATTGCTTTAATTCCTGGTAGTTCTTTTCCTTCTAAAAATTCTAGCATCGCACCACCACCGGTAGATACATAGCTTACCTTGTCGTCCAATCCCATTTGGTTGACGGCTGCGACAGAGTCACCACCACCGACGAGCGAGAAGGCTCCTTTTTTAGTGGCTTTGGCAACAGCCTTGGCAATGGTTTTAGTTCCTTTAGCAAATGGTTTCATTTCAAAAACGCCCATCGGGCCATTCCAGAGAATAGTTTTGGAGTTGAGGATTACATCGGTGAATTCCTTTTGCGCTTTTTCACCAATATCCAATCCCATCCAGCCTTTAGGAATCCGCTTACTGTATTTAAGCGCTTTCTTGGCTTTTGGAGAGAAATCATCCGCGGCCATGGAATCTTTTGGTAAGTAAATATTTACCTTCTTCTTTTTGGCTTTGGCCAATAATTTATTAGCGAGTTTTAAGCGGTCATCTTCCACTAAGGAATTACCCACGTTGCCGCCTTGGGCTTTTAAAAAAGTGTAAGCCATTCCTCCACCTACGATGACGTTGTCGGCAAAGTCAATTAGTTTTTCTAATAATAATATTTTATCAGAGACCTTAGCGCCACCGACAATAGCAGTAAGCGGTCGTTCAGGATCGTTGAGTACTTTGGTCGCATTGGCAATTTCTGCCTCCATTAAAAAGCCGAATGATTTTTTCTTCGCTTTAAAAAATTGAGCGACGGTCGCAGTAGAGGCGTGTTTTCGGTGGGCCGTTCCAAAAGCATCATTGACGTAGACATCACCTAGCTGTGCCATTTTTTTGGCCAAGGCTTCGTCGCCTTTTTCCTCTCCTGGATTGAACCGGGTATTTTCTAAGACCAGTACTTGTCCGGGCTTTAAAGCTTTGACCATTTCTTTGGCGGTCTTACCGACAGTCACAGGACAAAACATGACTTTGACCCCTTTGAGTTGTATGGAAAGATGGGAAACAATATGCTTTAGGGTAAATTTTTTCACATTAATACTACCATCTTCATTTTTCTTTTTCTGAGGTCGTCCTAGATGGGACATGATGATCGCGGCTCCTTTTTCTTTTAAGATATGTTTGATGGTTGGTAAGGCGCCTTGAATACGCGTATCATCTGTTACCTTATATTTATCATCAAGCGGAACATTAAAATCAACACGGAGTAACACTTTCTTATTTTTAAAATCCAAATTCATGATTAGTTTACTTTAAATTAATGTTAGAAAATCTAATTGGAATTTTCTGATAAGCGGCGAAGTTAGCCGAAAATAATTAATTAAAAAAATTATCTAGCGCTATAAAAAAAACGCCTTCCCGCATAAAGCGGAAAGACGATTTGCTGAGGGGCCAACCTCAAGTTCTATTTATATTTTGTCAGAGACAAAAATACTATAACAGTCTAGTTGAAAGAAAGTTTTTGAGAAACAAAACCATTTTCAAATCTTATCTGTGCGATATAAAGCCCATTGGCTAGGTTATTTCGTGGCATGGTAAACTGTAAACCATTAATATCTGTATGTACCTTTACTAATCGGCCTGCAATGTCATAAACATAAATACTTTGAATATTTTCTGCTGCTTCAAAGCGAACCTCGACCGAAGCAGGATTAGGCATAATTTCTAAACCAACTTGAGCAGCTTCTAAGTTGTTGGTAGAGGTAACGTCACAACCTAATCCTAATGCTAGACACATTCTGGGAGTTGCATAAGCCATCATTGAATCTACTACAATCTGCGAAGATGCAGCGTCGGTATCACAATCAGATCCTTCTATACCATAAGGCTCAGAAGTTAAGTGGAAATTCCAAGGAGCAGATTCTGCTGGATCATCAGAACTCATTGAATAGAATCCAAGTACTCCACCACTAGCGGTCCTAGCTGCTGTACTCACCTCACTAATAAAATCATCACCGAAGATGTCATAATTTACATCAAATATATCATTTAATCCAACTCCAGGTGCATTTACTAAAGGCATCGTTACACAAGCTCCAGATACTTCAACAATAGGTAGGTTAGCTGGAGGAGGTACCGTCAAAACATCTGTTTCACAAGGAGCAAAAGGGTCCGTTCTTACCTGAAACGCAATAAAAGGCGTATCATCTGCGTCTACCCAAGAATCATCGCCATTGGCACCACCCGAAGCCATACCTAACTGGAAATCAGAAGAGTAGTTTACGTGATTAGGATAACACAGCGTATCTCCAATTGGAAGAAAACCAGGAAAGATGAAGTCCGCATCTACAATTCCAACCGTAGTTCCGTCTACATTACCATTGTTTTCTAAATCAATCATAGGATTTGGACCAAGGAAATATTTAGGGATTTCTGTTTCTGCAATAGAGTTAAGAAAAGAACAACCATAAGAAATGTAACCACCTGTTCCAAAACCCCAAATTGCGATCTTATTAGGATCTATACCAAAAGGATTGTTTTCTTCAGCGGCTGTTCTTTTGAAATAACGAACGGCCGTGCGAGCATCTTGCATTCCTCGAAAAGCAGCATTGATTAAAAAAGCGATACGAATAGCTTGAGCAGGATCAACAGGATTCCAACCTATCCGATAATCGGCTACGGCCACGACATACCCTTTCTTTGCCAAACGGGTAGCAAAATTAACCATGTCGTTGTCTTTAACCGTTCCACCACAACCACCATTGGCCGCAGGAGGTAGGAAGTTACCAGTATGCAGAAGGATGACTAATGGACGAGCTGTTTCGGTATCTCCCTGTGGAGTATAGACATCCGCGTTCAATGGTCGTGGAACCGCTTCGGTTGCTCCCAAAAATAATCGAGGAGCAACAGTTGCATTAACCCCATAAATGACGTTTTCCTGAATGTCAACATCCGTAAAAACATCATCAATAAAACGACCAGTCTGGCTAAGCCCAGTTTGGATCGTAAGAACGGATAGTAAAAGTAAAAGTGTAAAATTTTTCATAAATATAGATTTGTGTTAAGAATTGATTTTAATTTAAAATGTCTTATTGTTTTTTTACAAAATCATACGTAGCAGAAATATACGCCAAACGGCCAATTTCGGGACCACCATATGTTTGCTCGGCCCTATTATCAAGTATATTAGAGGCACCAATTTTAAAAGTAGTATTTATTTTTTCAAAGGTAACATTCCATTGTACATCTAGCAAAGAATACGTGTCAATAAAACCGGTAAACTGAGGAGATCCTTCAAAGAGGAAGCCTTCAATCCATTTATAGTTTAAACTAAAGCCCGTATTATCTAATCGAACAAACCCTAAATTGAGCGGTAGATTTCTTCCAGAAATACCTAGATTAAATTTATGCTCAGGTGTATTAAACGCTGGTATAATTGGATCATCTTCAAAAGTTTTGTTAAGCTTATTCCATGAATAATTACCATTCAAACTATAATATTTAGCAAAATAATAATTTAACCCAATCGCAAACCCTTGAGTGGTGACTGTATTCTGCGAATTGGCAGCGACTCGAAAGGCTTCCGTATTAGTGGGCGTATTGAATATGGTAAAATCTGTGGTAAGTCCAAGGTTAAACCCAATAAAATCATCATAGATACTGAAATAATAACTCGCATCCACATAGAGTGCATCGAAGAGAGTGGTTCGATAGCCTACCTCAAAGGTTTTTACTTTTTCTGGTTGTATGGGTGCCACATCAAAGAAAACCAACGTATCCCTATCAAGTGATCCTAGAAAATCTCTAAAAGATTCAATCGTAATTAAATCTTTGAAGCCGTCTAAATTACCGAGAAGCGTAGCTCGACCTACATCAAGATTTAGAAATTGATCTGAAAGGGTAGGATTACGAATCCCTCCGGAAAAGGAAAACCTAAGATAATTTATTGGATCAGGTGACCATACAAAAGATAATGCTGGTGTGACTAAGTAATCAAAGTTCTGATTTTTATCAACTCGGAAAGTTGCGGCCAACGTATACTCTCGACCAAATTTTTTCTGCAAACCTGCATATACTCCAAACTCATGATTGGTTATACTTACATCTGCCGTATCTTTAAATACCGTTCCAGCTGATTTAGGGGTGTAAAGTCTTCCACTAGCACCAAGGGTAATTTCGTCAATTAAATCTGTAGAAAATTTATACTCACCAGCTATGTGATAGAGTGCCGATTCGTCAAAAAAGCGAGTGCCCCCTTGGTTATTATTGAGGCTGGTAATACTATCAAAAGCTTGTTGGAAGCGATCCGTACCGGGTGCCAGAAAATCACGGCTATCTGGTAAAGTAGGACTAGCCAAATTAGAAAAGTCACGGGCTTGTTCATGGAATCCCGTTAATAAATTCTGATTATTCTGAACGAAACGGTTCGCCTCGTCAGCATCAAAAAGCAGCATTCCATTAACGACAGTTGCTTCTGGGTAACCAGCTTCTATTAATTGACTATTTATATTGTTGTTCCAAAAATTTACATAATCATTGGCCCAGTCCACATTAGACTTGGCTGCTTCCTGTAGTCGTAAGGCGGTAAAGAAAGGATCAAAAGAATCACCTGCATTTTCATGCGTGGCATAAGCTCTAATAAAAAATTTATCTTTCTTACGTAACTCTATTCTATTTTGAAAAAATCTTAAATTACGTAAACTAAAACGATTATCTCCCTGATAAACAGTGGTTCCAGTTCCAACACTAGAGGAAAAAATTAATTCGGGAGATTCATATTCTTGTTCGGGATTGGTTCGAAAATGAACTGCTACATTTCCTTTTAGATTTTCCGTATCATAATCTACTAGGTCAACTTCATCGTATCCTTGACGGTGAAAAATTCCTAACCCCGCAGTACGTTGTGTAAGATTAGCAGGGTCTGAAAAATCTTGTAAAGAAAAGTATTCATCTCCGTAAGTATTTACCTGATCCCAACCGCCGGGATTTCCAAAGGGAGATTCAGTGTCATCAACGGCAAGGGTATTATCTGCTTCCCAGTCATCAGCTCTTAGTGCAAAAAGGTTCAATTTAAAAGCCATCCAAGGCTTTCCTTCTTTATTCAATACATGATCCGCATATCGAACAGCACCGGAAAAAAGATTTCTTTCTCCTGCTTTTAGACTAACGGCCAATCCTCTTTGAAAAAATGGATTCTTTGTTTCCATGGCAATCACCCCATTAAAGGCGTTGGGTCCGTAATATGCAGAGCTGGCTCCTTGGATTAAATCTACCTTTAAAACATCCAATTCAGAAGAACCTAAAAAATTACCTAAAGAGAAGTTCAGACCCGGTGCCTGATTATCTACTCCGTCGATAGTTTGTAGGGAACGAACGGGAGAAGTAGAGTTGAAGCCTCGCGTATTGATTACTTTGAATCCTAAACTAGCAGCGGTTAGATCAACGCCTTTGAGCGAGCCCAGTCCGTCGTAGAAGTTTTCGGCGGGTGTTTCTTTGATGGCTAGCAAATCCATACTCTCCACGGTGAGGGGTGCAGCTTTTTGTTTATCGGATACTCTTTGCCCCTTAACGACAATCTCGGTGGTCGTAATGGCACCTTCACCTAGTTTCAAATCGAGGTTTTGTTCGGCATTTTCAACGACCACTTCTTTATCTACATAGCCGATATAAGAAAGTACTAAAGTTACAGGATAGGTGGCATCACTGGATTGAAAAGTAAAAGATCCATCCCAGTCCGTTACCGTGCCAGTCGTTGTACCTTTTATAATGACATTTGCACCAATGAGTTCTTCGCCTGTACTTTCATCCTTTAAAGTTCCTTTGAAAGTAATTTGGGCGGTTATTCCACTTACGATTAGAGAGAAGATAAGAGTAGGGAGTAATCTTTTTAGCATAAAATAAAAATTTAATTTTAGGTTTAAAAGAGGGTAAATAAAGTAATAAAAACCACTAAATGAGTTCATTTTTGGTCATATGAGACTCCAAGATGAACGTAATTCAACCTCAATTCGCTGACCTCGTTGTCAGAATTGGAATGTTAAAAAAAGGGTTGTTAACTATTTTGGTTTTGCTAGAGTCTGTAACTTGTTGATAATTAGGAGGTTACTAGGTTTTAGTGAAAATTCGCTAATATATTGGTAAATTTAATAAAATAGCTGGGTTTTATACTGTTTTTAAGGAAAAAAAGAAGCAATTGTTCGGCAGTAGCTATTAGACTTGTTTTGTAAAATTTTGAGGTGGTTGCAAAAAGCAAATTTTGTTTTGAAATTGCTGATAGGTCTACTCGGAAAGTAAAACGGATTGGCTGGTTGGATTTTTTAGATTTACCTGAATGTTTTCGTTTAAAGTAGTGGCCAAAGATAAACCTACATAGTCTACTTTTATAGGAAATGATTTATGCTTTCGATCCACGAGTACGGCGACTTCGACTCGTTTGGGCATTACCCGCATCAGCGGTTCAAAGGCATAGAAAATGGTACGACCGGTGTTGGCTACATCATCTACAATGATGACTACTTTATTTTGAATTTCATCGGGCGATAGATCAATGATGATGGGAACCGAGAGTGGATCAGCAGGACTGAGTTTGATGGTAGCCCTGGTAATTTTAATATCAGATTTTTTGGAGATAGTCGTTTCTAATAAATCCGCAAATCGATTACCATTATTATTAATTCCTGCGAGAATAATTCCAGATTCGTTATAGTTGTTTTCCAAAATTTCAATAGCTAAGCGATTAATCTTTTGGCCGATTTTACGTGCGTCGAGTATTTTCATAGGAGTTTAAATAGCATTTTTTGATGGTAAAATATTGGAATCGAGTCAACTCGTAATGTAGAATTTTTATCTAAACAATGACAAGTTCGTAAAAAAAATAGATTTCACCATATAAAAACTTTCGATAATGGCTAGCAATCCTTACTTTAGCCGAAATTAAGGAAGTTCAGATCGATAAGATTTTATTCTACCGTTTTTAAATAATCGTATGATTCAACAAATACTTTTTGCCCTTGTAGTCATTATCGCATTTTCTTGGGGTGGTCGCCAGTTTCTAAAAATTCGTCGAAACATTATGCTCGGCAAAGATACGCCGTTGGTTAATAATTCGGGTGCTCGCTGGAAAAATGTTTTCCTGATTGCTTTTGGTCAGAAAAAAATGTTCAAACGTTGGATTCCAGCGGTTTTCCATCTTTTTATCTACGTCGCCTTTTTATTCACCCAAATTGAATTGATCGAAATTTTTATCGATGGTATCTTTGGCGTACATCGGTTCTTTGCGCCGATACTCGGAGGAATTTATACCTTTCTGATTAGTTCGATTGAATTACTTTCGCTAGGAGCTTTTATAGGTACCTTGGTATTTTTAGCTCGAAGAAATCTACTCAAAGTTCCTCGCTTTCATAAACCAGAAATGAATGGTTGGCCAAAACTGGATGGGAACCTGATTCTTTATGGTGAATTATTACTACTCTTAGGCATCTTTTGTATGAATGGTGCGGATGCCGTTTTACAACAAATAGATCCTCAACATTATACTTCGATCGGTGCCACTGCTCTAAGTTCTTGGATGGGTCCAGCCATTTTCGGTGGTATGGAACAAGGTACCTTGGTCGGTATCGAACGCTTCGGATGGTGGCTACACATCATCGTAGTTTTTGCTTTTTTAAACTACTTACCCCATTCTAAACACTTGCATATTTTCCTTGCCTTCCCGAATGTATATTTTGCCAAATTACAGCCAAAAGGTCAGATGGATAATATGCCTGAAATCATGAACGAGGTGAAATCCATGATGGGGCTTGGACCGGAAGGGGCGGAAGATATGCCGATGGATGAAGAGATTCCTGAGTTTGGTGCGAAAGATGTGATGGATCTGGAATGGCGGAATGTTTTGGCTGCCTACTCTTGTACGGAATGTGGACGTTGCACTGCGGTTTGTCCAGCCAACATTACTGGGAAAAAATTATCGCCCAGAAAAATCATGATGGATACGCGAGATCGCGCGGAAGAGATCGGAAAAAAGCTAGACACCGGAAGCGTAGAATTTATTAAAGAAGAATTGCGGGCTAGTGAAAAGACGCTTACCAAAACAAATTTTGATGATGGAAAATCTTTGTTTGATTCCATTTCAAAAGAAGAGTTGCATGCCTGTACGACTTGCAATGCTTGTGTTGAGGCTTGTCCGATTTTGATCAATCCGTTAGATATTATCTTAAAACTTCGTCGCTACGAAATCCTGACCGAATCTGCTGGACCATCTGACTGGGTGCCTATGTTTACAAGTATCGAAAACGGAGGCGCTGTTTGGCAAGTACCGGATGATCGGGATGCGTGGGCTAATTAGGAGAGTTAATGAATAATTTTTTAATGAATAATGAATAATGAGTCTGCTCCGAAAACTAAGATAATTGAAAAATTCTAATTTGTTGAAAATAAGTTTTATGCATAATACCTTCGCGATAAAAGATTTACACGTTAGAAATTCTCTGCGT
>CAZYAC010000232.1:0-4575 GCA_964645475.1 uncultured Saprospiraceae bacterium
TGTCAACCTATACTAATCCTATTTTTTAACTGACAACTTATTTTGGGACGATACATTTAAAGAAAAGAAATAGATTCTACACATCTACACATCTACACATCTACACATCTACACATCTACACATCTACACATCTACACATCAAAAAATCAAATTCGGATAATCTGTAATAATTCCATCCACACCAATTTCAATTAATTTTTTCATAATAACAGGATCGTTGATCGTCCATGGGATGACCTTCATACCTTTTTCGTGTATGGCATTGACTGCACCAACATTGAGGAGTTTGAAGTAGGGGCTATAGATGTTGGGGACGAAGGTTAGTTTTTTTAAATTCGCTTCGAGTCCATCGATATTTTCTACTAAAAAGGAAGTGGAAATTTTAGGTGCTTGACGATGGATTTCGTTGAGGATGGCGGGATCAAAAGATTGCAAAGTCACCTGTTCTTCAATTTCCAATAAGTCAATTTCCTGAAGGGCCAGCTGCACAAATTTTTTAGGTTGTGGTGTAAAAACATCGTACCATGCTGGCTGGCTTTTAAGTTCTACATTATAATGGGGTGGAGTACGGTTGGTTTTTCTACAATGCAATTCCACGTTGCTGATGGCATCCATAAAACTTGGCTTGTAGGTTTTGAGTTTTTTTTGTTCTGGAAAGCGAGGATTGCCACGGCTGCCGCAATCAAAAGATTTGATATCTTTATAATCTAGGTTGATTAATTTTAGCGTTTCAGCTTCCTCTTCTGTAACTTCTTGACCATCTCTATGCTGACAAATGACGTGTGAAAACCAAGGTTCATGGGATAGAATCAACTGGCTATCTTGTGAAACCACTAGGTCTAATTCTAAGGTTTGAATCGGAAAGTCGAGTGCTTTGACCAAACCAGTAATACTGTTTTCAGGAAAGAGTCCACGGGCACCTCGGTGACCTTGATAGTCGATTTTTTTTATTTTGGTGGTTTCAGGAGCAGTCTCGCCGCAAGCGAAGAGGAAGAATAGAGCAATAAGGGTGAAAATTTTTTTCAAGTTCTGAGTTTTGAGCCTGCCTAGTTAACGCAAGGAAGACGGGTTTTGAGTTTGATATTGTGAATATAGTTATTAGAAAATTCTGTATCGAGAAAAATCAATAGCAATTTCAATGACAAAATCAATGATAATGGCAATGGCAATTTCAATTTTTGAATTGCTTATGAATTGATGTATTGTTTATTAACCCATTTTTTTATTATCATTATCCAATCCCAATTTTCGATATTCCAATTCCTTCAATTCTAATCGTTCCATCACTTCTTTTTTGTCCAATTTTCCAGCGAAAGCCTCAACGATAAATAAAAGAGAGTTGATTTGTTCACCAATTTTTTGATAATAGGCTTCATCTTTAAACGAGCGCCCTAACCGTGGTTTAGGATCATCTAGAAATTTCATGTCCGATTTCATCAAAATAGTAATTACATCACCTTCGGTACTAATTCTAATATCTTTTTGTTGTTGAATCAAATGTCGGATAAATGGAAATAATGGTCCAAGTTCTTGTTCAAAGCTTTTGCGATCCTTGGTATCATACCAAAAACCAAATAAGGGTTTTTCGACGAAGCTACTAAACATTTTTTTCAATAAACCGGGTTTGCTCTGAATGCGTGCCGAAGGGAAACGACGCCCCGGAATTCTAATTTTAAATAACATCCCTTGAAAAACGGTCACGGTAGATTTTCCGGAAGAGGTGCTAAGTTTTATTTCCGATAAATAAAAATTGATATTATTGGCCGTACCTTTGATCACATCCTCTTCTTTGTATTGATTGCAACTGACGAGTTTGGAGGTTTTGATAATATGTTCTACCTGGTTTTTTTTTGGTTGATAACGGTAAGAAATATTAGGATGATAAATGCTCATAAATTCTTCAAGGAGGTATGCTCGGACTATAAATTTTAGATAACTAAATGGTACGCTGATTAAAAAATAGTAAACCATGGCCGAAAAAGCTGCGCTTATACCTCCCAAAACCATAGCTGCTTCAGGCACGGTGATAGCGGTCAATATTAAAACAGCGATGGGGAAGATCACCGCCATTGGAAATGCCCAAGTTGTCTTTTTATAAAGTTCAGCCCGTTGCTCGTCTAAGGAATTGATTTTTTTATCTAGGTTGTTGCTATTTTTCATTAAAAAATTACTAATTATAATCCTTAACCAAACCCTCCACTACACTCCACTCATAAAACCGTTGAATCCATTGATCGCTTGGAAGTCCTTTCTTGCGCATCCCAAAACCATGACCTCCTTGACTGTACAGGTGCAAGCCTACTGGACGCTTTTTCTGATACCATGCGTTGTATAAGTCAATGGCAGGTGGTGCCAAATCCAAGGGGTCATCTGTTGCACAAATTACGAGCAATGGGGGAGCGTTATCTTTAGGTATTTGCACAGGCATCGCATTTGCCCAAGGATAAACGGCTACTAAAAAATTAGGCTGCGTTGCTTCTGTCGCAGAATAGGCCACGCCCATTGTCACCGCACCACCAGCAGAAAACCCCATAAACCCAATATTTGCGGGATTTATGTTTAATTCTTGAGAATGTCGTTTTAAATAAGTTATGGCATTCAAACCATCTGCTACGGATAACTTGATCACTTTATGAATACGCGGCCAAAAACTCTCTTTTGCTCTTACCTCAGGACTATTTATTTCCGCAACCCCATCTTCGCCTGTTGGTACTAAGCGATATTTTAATACGAAAGCATTGATCCCTTTTTTGTTAAGCCACCGGGCAACCATTTTACCTTCACTCTCGATACTGTGTGCGTACAATCCACCGCCTGGAGCAATGATTACGGAAGTTCCAGTATTGAGGGAATCGGGTGCCAAGAATGCTTCTAAGGTTGGAATGGAGACATTGGTAACAACTTCGGTCTGCCAAATTTCGGAAAAGTAACTTTTTTCTGGTCCTTGCCAAATGACGCCTTCCGATGGAGTGATCGGTAATGGAATGGATTTTTGAGCAAATGTGAATTGAGCTATAAATATTAATAAAAGGATAGGTATGGATTTCATGTAAACTATTTTGGAATTAATGGGACGGTGTTTTATGTTCTTAACTTGTTTTAAAAATTCTTCATAAATATACTATTTATCTTTTTATCTTCCCCATTATCTAACTAAGGATCAAAACACTTGAATACTCAAACATTTATTAAAATATTCGTATAATTGCATTATGAAAGATACCAAACGAAAGTTTTCTGTTGATACACTACAAAAAGTAGCGAAGATTCTCAAAACAATCGCGCATCCGGTAAAGCTTGAAATCATGGAAGTCTTAGAAAGCGATGAACCATTGGACGTGACTACGATTTGTGAACGAATCGACTTGCCTTGCGAAGTTTCTATGATGTCTCATCATCTAAACAAAATGAAGGACAACGGGATTCTTACCTCAGAAAAACGCGGCAAACAAGTCTTTTACCAAATTGCGGACCGACAAATTTTGAAAATTTTTGACTGCATGGAAGCATGCGGATTATAATTATTAGACTCGTTGAATTAGAAGGTCATTTTAACAGTCAATCAATAGATATGATTGTGGGGAGCGCTTTTAAAATGATCTGTGATTTAAAATAGAATAACAAGAAGACAAATGATCAATTTTTTATCTCAACCTTGGCCGTGGTATATCTCCGGACCTTTAATCAGTTTTATCATGTTGCTCCTCCTTTGGGCTGGCGGTCAATTCGGTGTCAGCAGTACGTTGCGGAGTGTTTGTGCTATTGGTGGTGCCGGTAAAAGCATTAAGTATTTTGACTTTGATTGGAAGCGTCAAATCTGGAACCTTGTTTTTGCATGCGGCGCGGTGATAGGTGGTTTTATTGCTCAAACTTGGTTTGCTAATCCCGAAGCCTTGGCTTTGTCGGAAGCTACCATTTCTGATCTAAAAAATCTCGGTATTGTATTCGACGGAGAATTACTCCCCATGCAGTTGTTCAGTTGGTCAAGTCTGGCTACACTCAAAGGAATATTGGTTATCGTAGCGGGGGGCTTTCTCGTTGGATTTGGTGCCCGTTATGCGGGAGGCTGTACCTCTGGGCATGCCATTAGCGGTCTGTCCAATTTACAAATTCCTTCGCTCATCGCTGTAATTGGATTTTTTATCGGCGGACTAACGATGACCTTTCTTCTTTTTCCATTAATTTTTTAAAAACCTCTAAATGAAATTTCTAAAATTTTTATTTATCGGTATTCTCTTCGGAATTGTGATGACAAAGTCTGAAGTGATTTCTTGGTATCGCATTCAGGAAATGTTTCGCTTTCAAGCTTTCCATATGTACGGAGTGATTGGTTCTGCACTGGCAGTTGGAGTGTTCATGACGCAATGGTTAAAATCTAAAAACGTAAAGTCAGTAGAAGGCCAACCCTTACAAATCATTGATAAAGATAAAAGCATTGCGCGTTACCTTTTTGGTGGTATTATCTTCGGATTAGGTTGGGCCTTGTCAGGTGCCTGCCCGGGACCGATGTATACACTGGTAGGTAATGGCTATTCGACCGTAATTGTACTAATTCTTAGTGCAGTGGCTGGAAC
>CAZYAC010000232.1:4675-8351 GCA_964645475.1 uncultured Saprospiraceae bacterium
CTTAATTAAAAAATCCGACGAAGGAGGATCCCCAGATGATTCCACAAGTTCGGCCAAAACCCAAAATGCGTTTTCAATACCTGGTATCGATCTTTCAAAGACTGTTGGTGTTGCTGCTTAGAAAGTCCACCAATTAGATAAGACGCAACGACCATTTCTGTTGGAGTGGTTCGTTTACTAGCCTTCAGACATTTGATCACCCAATCAATATCGGCCGTTAAATTATTTTCTATATAAAAGGGAGCAATCGTGCGTCGTGGTAAAAATCCCTGATGGCAAACGACCATTCCTTTGGAGAGATCCTGCCAGCGGAGTGGGTTGGTTAGTTTTTGTTTGGTGGTAGCAGTACGGGTCCCTAATTCTTGGCGGTTGTCATCAACTAACATTACTTCACCATAAAGAATATCGGTATCTGGTTGCCATTTGCTGATCATTTTTTCTACCGTATCTAGTGCATAGAGATGATCTCCTGCGTTCATAAACCAGAGATAATCGCCTGTCGCCATTTTCAATCCCTTATTCATTGCATTGTATAGACCCTTATCTGGTTCGCTGATCCATTGACTAATTTGATCAGCATATTTTTCGATCACGGCGACCGTTCCATCGGTTGAGCCACCATCCACCACGATATATTCAATATTTGAATAAGTCTGGCCCATTACTGACTCGATCGTACCAGGTAGCAGGTCCACACAGTTGTAGACTACTGTAATAATAGAAATTATAGGTGATTTAGACATTAAAATTCAGCTATTTATGAAATCGGCTTCACGCAGCAAAACTAAGGTTTTTACGTATAACAAGTCTAAAAAATATCTTAACTTTGATTTCTTAAATAAAGAGTTTGTCTAAACCTCCATTGATTGGTTGCAATTGGTAAATTTTATACTGCATATCGTTAAAAATCCTCGCCGATGCTTTGGCATCGCCTGTGTTTTTTGCCTCATTCAATATAAAATTTTCTCAATTTCTCACAATCATGGAAATTGGGACAAGCTCTAAGAACATCACAATCCTTGTTTTCAAGCGTAATTACTTTGGAATTTCGCTCGAAAAAGGCTAAACGCCAAATAAGTTAAAATGAATCAATCGACCCTCAAGCGGCTATTGCCACACCTTATCGCCTATTTTCTGATGATGGCGATCTCTTTTATCTTTTTTTCTCCCTATGTTTTTGAAGGCAAAGTACTCACGCAAGGTGATAATTTTCGAGCGCGAGGGATGCAAGGAGAGATCAATAAAGTCCGTGCTGAAACAGGAGAAATTCCGTTGTGGACGAACTCCATGTTCGGTGGAATGCCTGCCTATCAGATTCAGATGGACAATCGAAAAAACTTAATCCGGATTCCTTATAGTTTTTTATTTTTAAAACAATCGCTCACCAAGCCGCACACGGTGGTACTGGTCGCGATGCTTTGTTGCTATATATTATTGATCACCTTGGGCGTGGATTGGCGGCTGTCTATCATCGGTGCGATAGGGTTTGGATTATCCAATTATCAAATAGATTTAGCGGAGGCTGGACACTCGACTAAGATGGCAGCTGTTGCCTTGTTACCAGGTTTATTCGCAGGTGCTTTATTAGCTTATAGAGGAAAGTATCTGGTAGGTGGTGCGATGTTCGGCTTGTTTATGGGGATGGAAATTCTCGCCAATCATTTACAAATTACTTTTTACGCAGGTTGGATGTTGGTTATTTTGGGCATTGTCCAATTAATTAGCGCCGTCCGTAAGGGTACCCTAAATAATTTTATCAAAGCCAGTGCAATTCTAGTCGCTACTGGATTGCTAGGTATCGCAGCCAACGCAGATCGGATTTGGGTGACGCAGGAATATGCCGCACAAACCATTCGAGGAAAGTCTCAATTATCTTCCAAGAAAGGGACAAGTGGATTAAGCAAACAATCCATCTTTGCTTGGAGTTATGGAATACAAGAATCCATGACTTTATTGGTTCCCAACTTCAACGGAGGAGGAGCTTCTCAGCATTTTAGAGGAACTAAAACGCATGATGCTATCTACAAAAACATGTATGCTAATTTTTCCCAATCCATGCCTCGAGATGCAGCCATTAAATCTGCGGAACAACAGGTAGCTGCCACTATGTATTGGGGAACGCAACCTTTCGTGGGTGTTGCTATTTATTTTGGAGCCATTCTTATTTTTCTATTTTTTCTCGGGGCTTTTTTAGTGGCTGGAGAGGTCAAAACTTGGTTGGTAATATCAGCCATTTTTACCCTGATGTTATCTTGGGGAGGCAACTTTTTCTTGAATGGCTTTTTGGTGGATTATGTTCCAATGTTTAATAAATTCCGAGCGGTAAGTATGGCTTTGGGATTGACCCATTTGGCTGTTGTACTCTTGGCCATTTTAGGATTACAGGCATTTGTTTCTACTAAATATACGGCTGCACAAAAGCAGAAAGCCTTAACCATCGCACTGGGGATTACAGGTGGATTATGTGTGTTAGCCGTGTTGGGTAGTTTTATGATGGATTTTTCTAACCCAACTAAAGATAGTCGATTACCCGAAAACTTACGGCCTACTATCCTTGCTGATCGTGCTAGTATTTTACGCATGGATGCGTTGCGATCACTTTTGTTTATCGGATTGGCTGCGGGTAGTTTATTTGCCTTTTTAAAAGGAAAAATAAAAGTATTGGTGGCCGTTTTATTGGTAGGTGCTTTGAGTATTTTGGATGTTTGGTTGGTAAACAAAAGAATCCTTTTTGCCGAAAAATATGAGATGCCAAAACAAGCTACTGCTGGTGCTAACCCTACGCAAGCTGATCAACAAATCATGGGTGATCCTGACCCACATTTCCGGGTACTGGATTTATCGCGTGGCACGCCGTTTAAGAGTGCGGATGCTTCTTATTTTCATAAAAGCATTGGTGGTTACCATGCTGCCAAGTTGATGATTTTGCAGGATGTGGCAGAATATTATCTCGATCCTCAGTATCAAAAAAATCCTTTGGAACACCTTAAAATCCTTGGGATGTTGAATACTAAATATATAATTCAGGGTGGACAAAATGGACCACCACAGGTCGCTAAATTACCGGAAGCGCTTGGTAATGCTTGGTTTGTGGACGAATATAAAACAGTGCCCGACGCGGATGCGGAGATTGCAGCCTTAGGTAATCTTGAACCAGGAAAAACAGCCATCCTTCGCCAAAGTGAAGCAGCTAAAATTTCGGGTTTGACCATTACACCAAACGCCGCGGATAATATCCGACTTACAGGTTATGAACCAGATAAACTAACTTATGAGTATACGACGGCTGCGGATCGATTAGCCGTCTTCTCTGAAGTCTATTATCCCGAATCAAAAGGATGGAAATTCTATCTAGATGGGCAACCCGCTGAAGGGATGCTGCTGCGCGCTAATTACTTATTAAGAGCCGCCAAATTGCCAGCGGGTAAACATACCGTAGAAATGCGTTTTGAGCCGCGTTCGTGGTCAGTCGGTGGTATGATTGCCTTGATTTCGTCGATCCTACTATTGGTTGGATTTTTGGCTTCTCTGTTTTTATATTTCAAAGATCGAAATGTACCAGAAGTAGATCGGTTGGAGGAGCATTTAGTGATGGCGCCAACGGCCAAGACGAAAACGGAAACAAAAACAAAGGCGAAAGTAAAACCGACGAAATCTAAGCGGAAGAAAAAGTAAG
>CAZYAC010000233.1:0-8343 GCA_964645475.1 uncultured Saprospiraceae bacterium
CACCAAAAACAACCTATTCAAAATACAAAGCAACTTAATGCACAGTGTATTGAATTTAAAAAACACAAAATTTAGAACACTCCCTCAAAAAATCTCTGTTAAAAACCACCGATTAACTAATTAACCAATCAACTGATCCATCAATCCGCACATCCACGTATCAAAGAATCCGCAAATTAATAAACTAAAGCAATGTCTTAAACTGTGGCCGCTTCGGTGCCACGTCTCCCAATCGTGCTTTCTTACTCGCCTCATAATCACTAAAATTACCTTCGAAGTAAACCCATTCACCATTGTCTTCATAAGATAAAATATGCGTAGCTAATCGGTCAATAAACCACCGATCGTGCGAGACCACCAAGACACAACCAGCAAAATTTTCGATGGCTTCTTCTAGCGCTCGTAACGTATTGACATCAATATCGTTAGTGGGCTCATCCAACAAAATCACGTTACCGCCTTCCCGCAGGGTGATGGCCAAGTGTAGTCGATTTCGTTCTCCACCAGAAAGGACGCCTACTTTTTTTTGTTGGTCACTACCGGCAAAATTAAAGCGACTCACGTAGGCACGGGCGTTGACTTCCGTACTACCCACCTGAATAAAATCATTGCCTTGACTGATCACTTCGTAAATCGTTTTGTCTGGCACCAAATCTTTGTGCGTCTGATCTACGTAGGCCACCTTTACGGTTTCTCCGATACTGATTTCACCACTATCCGGTTTTTCTTCTCCCATGATCATCCGAAAAAGGGTGGACTTCCCTACCCCATTGGGTCCGATGATTCCAACAATGGCATTTTTAGGAATTTTAATGTTCAAATTCTCCATCAACACCCGGTTATCGAAAGACTTTGTAACACCTTTGATATCAATCACCTGATCACCAAGTCGTGGTCCAGGCGGAATATAGATTTCAAGTTTGGCTTCTTTCTCTTTGGTCTCGGCATTATTGAGGTTGTCATACGCATTCAAACGAGCCTTACCTTTTGACTGGCGGCCTTTGGCATTCATGCGCGACCATTCGAGTTCGCGACGTAGAATTTTCTGACGTTTAGATTCCGCCTTTTCTTCATTGGCCAATCGATTCGCTTTTTGTTCCAACCAACTACTGTAGTTGCCTTCCCAAGGAATTCCTTCTCCACGATCCAATTCTAAAATCCAGCCAGCGACATTATCCAAAAAATAACGGTCGTGCGTTACGGCAATAACGGTACCCGGGAAAGACTTAAGGAATTGTTCTAACCAGTGAACACTCTCGGCATCCAAGTGGTTAGTCGGCTCATCGAGCAATAAAATATCTGGCTTGGACAACAGCAATCTGCAAAGCGCTACTCGACGGCGTTCTCCTCCAGAAAGCACGGATACTTTGGCATCATCGGGTGGACAACGCAGCGCATCCATCGCTACTTCGAGGGTATGATCCAATTCCCAGGCGTTTAACTGATCCATTTTTTCCAACCATTCGCCCTGTTCTTCGATGACTTTCATCATCTCTTCGTCGCTCATCGGCTCGGCGAGTTTGGCAGAAACTGCTTCGTAATTGGTGACCACATCCACAATATGTTGTACGCCTTCCTGTACGATTTCTTTAACGGTTTTTTCAGGATCCAACTCTGGTTCCTGTGCGAGATACCCGATTTTATATTCTTTATCAAAGGTTACTTTACCTTGGATATTATCATCGAGTCCAGCAATAATTTTTAATAAGGTGGATTTACCCGAGCCGTTCAGACCGAGTACCCCGATCTTGGCTCCATAATAAAAAGATAACCAGATATTTTTGAGAACGGTCTTCCCTGCTGGATAGGCTTTGGTGACGCCTTCCATGGCGAAGATTACTTTTTTGTCAGACATGGTATGTTTTTGTTGGTGTTGAATTTTTTGATGGTAGAATAGGTTCATAAAATACAATTCATCCATCGTATTTACAGGATCTTATTCTACGGCCGGACAAAAATAAGAAAAGATGTGGAAGGGAGGGAAGTTTTTTTTCACCTTGGTTTTAGGTTATTCAAGTCATGAATGAACCGATCTTAATCTAATCTGTAAAAAGGATGTAGAGAAAATGAAGAGGAGGAATTAGATGTTTACTGGATATGACAATAATATAAAAATGAAAATTACTAAATCGATTGGATCCCTAGTACTAATTATCTCAATAGGTTTTGGAAGTGATAATTTCATTGAGCATTCGCAGAAGAATAACCAAGAATTCTTAAACGAAAAAATAAAAGAACGCTACTATGATAGGAACGATCTTAATTTAAAAGGACAGGTTGCAGCCATATTGGAATTTGATTCCCTTTCAGATACCTTACATAAAAATAAATCATTGACAGAAATAGACGATCCTAAAAGTACCATAGAATTAATTAAGCATCAGATGAAATCGGAAGAAATAGATTTTTTTAGATTTAATAACGGTGGTCAGGCCATCTGTCGATTAAACTATCTTTATCATAAAAAATATGAAAATCAAGAAAATCTCTACGAATATAAGTTTAACATTAAAGGACAGTTAATTGAATTAGATGGGTATGATTTTAATTTAAAAAGAGAGAAGTATGAAAGGTACAAGTACGACAGAGTAGGAAAATTAATTGATGTTAAATCTAAAAGCCAGCCGGATAGATTTATCAATAAAACGCAATTCATTTATGAGGATGAATATATGATAGTTCGATACAATAATCATCAATGGGATTCTCTCGATTTTGGAGAAAATAAATACAAGAATGGTTATTATATTGAGCAAGCAGAAATAGATTTAATAAGGAATAAACAATACGATGAATGAGGTAATTTAATAAAGTACGATCGATTAAATTATTATGAGGACACACTCAAATTTCATACAATCGTAAAAGAATTTAATAGTAAAAATCAGGTAATCAGAGAAGTAGAATATGGGCCATTAAATGAAGTAATCCAAATTGAATCTTTTTTTTACAGTAATGATGGTATTTTGCTTCAACGCGTTAAGGTGGAAGAAGAAGAAACTAGGATGTGGCAATATAACCGTAATAAAAAGCTTATCAACTTCTTTACCAATTCTCACTTAATGGATAGCACTTATCGTTTTTCGAATGTATTAATTAGTTACGATAAATTTGGGAACAAAATCAATGAAAACCATTCTTCTCAAGATCTAAATAACGAATTTCAAAAAATAAACACAGAAATTAAAATGGAATTTGATTCCTTAGGAAATTGGACGAAAAAACACACTTTTAGAAATGATTCTTTAATCGATGTCACGGGCAGAATCATATGGTATGAGAATTAGTGCTTTGTCACCAATCCCTACACCTCCACACTTCCCCCAACCTCTAACAAAATCAATTCCTTACCTTTATCTGCAAATGCCTTTTTCGCAGCTTCTTTATCTATTTCGATATACCCAAAGGTATCATAATGACAGCCGACAATCTTATCGCATTTAATAAAATCACTGGCGATAACAGCGTCTTCGTAACCCATCGTAAAATTATCGCCGATCGGAAGGATGGCAAAATCGAGTTTGGGGCAAGTCATCGGGATCAGCTGCATATCGAGGGTGAGCGCCGTGTCTCCGGCATGGTAAAAACAGATATCCTCATTCCATATGACGAAGCCCCCGGGATTGCCCGCATAGGTGCCATCCGGTAATACGGAAGAGTGAACTGCGTTGACATACTTAACCATACCGAAATCAAATTTAGCTTTACCACCCTGATTGAGGGGACGGCCATCCATTCCTTTTCCGCCATAATAGGTGGTAATTTCGTAATTGGAAATGATTTTGGCGCCGGTATTTTTAACCACCGCTTCGACATCTGCTACATGATCTTGGTGACCGTGTGTGATTAAAAGATAGTCAGCAGGAACCTCGGCTACCGTTATTTTACCTTTAGCCAGTTTGTTATGGGTAATAAATGGATCAAAAAGAAGGTCTTTTCCGTTGACTTGCATGCCAAAGCCGGCTTGACCATAATAGGTAATTTTCATAATGAGATTGATTTTTTATAGATTTTTCGCCATTAAGCGAGAAAGGCAAATTAGTTTTTTTACCAGTAAAACCAAAAAAAAAAGCGATATCATATTGATACTCAGGGGGAGCAATCAATTACAATATCGCAATTACTTCCGTATTTAATGAGAGTGGATGGATCGGAAGCAGACTTTCATTGGTCTTTTGTCAACACTTAGGTTGCCTTATTCGAAAATAAGAGGTTAACATTTATTCCCTTTTTATACAGTGTGGGAACATCACAAAATTAACCTAAGCAGCCGAAAATAATCTATTCTTATGTCTCAATAATCTATTCTTATGTCTATTTCTCTATTTCTCTTGAGTTTTTAAAATATTAACATTTGGAGATAAATCCCTAACAATCAGATTTTTACAATCGAAATAACCTAAATTAACTTTTGTATAGAAATCAAAGCTTCTGATATAAGCAGATTTTCGGGGAATATTCTTTACATTAGTACTGCAAGACAGAAAGGTGTTGCCATAGTCAAGGTAACATCCGCTTAATACACTGTATAAATTACAATGAAAACAACTTTTATCTTACGGATAAAACTAGTCTCGTTATGGATTCTAGCACTACTTTTTTCTGCCACGGATCAAGCATCCGCTGGTGTATTTGAGCTTGTTCCTTCCCTTATTACTCCTCACACTAATCTCAGTTCTTATTGCCTTTTGGCAGAAAATCCTACGCTGACTGATGGACAGCTAGATTTCCAAAAAACAAGTTTTACTCCAATTCCGGAGGATTTCCGCTTTCAATCTAATCAGACTTACTGGCTAAAGTTCAGTCTCAAATGTATGCAGGCCGATGCCTCGGCACACTGGATTAATCTCGGGTCCTATGACGAAGTAGCATTATATCGAAATCAACAATGTACTGGACAGACTGGCCGAGCTATCAACAAAGCAGATCGTATGCATCCGGTGCACCAAGGTTGGCTTTCATTAATGCCTTTATCAGAAAAACCAACGGACTATTATTTTCGTATTAAAACTGGACGTTTCCAAAGCCCTCATTCCCTTACAGCTAGTTTGACCAGCATCCAATATCTAGAAGAAGCCAGAAATTTAAGTATTAAAAACAACCTTCCTTTCTATTTTTTCAGGATCAGTATTTTAGCAATTATTGCTTTTATGTTTTTGCTTTCTTTCGCTCAATTTATCACCAGCGAGAATAAAACTTACCGTTGTTATGGTTTATATCTCTTGTTTACTTTTTTTTATTTATTGATCAGTTTTGAGCAAAAGAGTTCTTTTAGTTTTTTCATCCGAAATCATTTTGCAGCTCATTTTCAAGCGCTGATCATTCCAAGTTTGATGTTGAGTTATTTTTTCTACACGCAGTTTGTTCGCTGTATTCTTGATACTCGATCAAAACAGGAACGCTTTGATCGTTTGTTGAGTAATTATGGCTTAATGACCTTGTTTTTTGTCGTAATGGATCTGGTAATAGGTTTTATTTTTCAGGCGAATTTCTATCCCCATCTACGAAATGCCATACTCGTCATTTCTTTTGCATTTGCCATGTATATTTATGCCCAAATTTGGAAAATTAAAGGGATCGTTGCAAAATTAGTATTGACGGGATCTTTAATCTTCAGTTTAGGTTCTTTTCTAGGTTTCCTATTCACCACTTTTTTGAAATTACCGGAAAGTTTAGGAATTTTTTCGGATGGTCTAACATATATGCAATTAAGTGTGTTAGTTGAAGTACTATTTTTTACGATTGCCTTAGCCTATCGCTCTCGACAAATTGAAAAAGATAAAGCAGAGGCTAAGGCAAACCTGATTACAGAAACCTACGAAAAAGAAAAACTGGTTTATCAAAATGAAAAAAACAAAGAATTCGAAGCCAGAAGGTCTCAATTTTTTGCAGATACGAATCACGAATTGCGTACACCATTGACGATCATCAAAGGTATGGCTGAAAACATGAAAAACGATAGACTCCAACGAAATATCATCCTGAAGAATACGACCAACATGCTTCACCTCATCAATAATATGTTGGACTTAGCTCGGACAGAATCTGGAGATGTAACAGTAAATCTCTTGCAAGATAATTTCACCTCCTTTTGTGAATCACAAATAGAAGCATGGACTTATTTTTCAAAAACAAAAGACATTGAAGTCATTTTTCAAGCTCCCGAAAAACTGATATTGATGGATTTTGATGATCGGAAAATGGAACAAATAATTTCTAACTTAATGAGTAACGCGGTTAAATTTACACCCGCCGGAGGGACGATCACCGTAACTATTGATAAGAAGGATAGTGATATGGTCTTAACCATTAACGACACTGGAACTGGTATAGCACCCCAAGACTTACCAAACGTTTTTGATCGATATTATCGAGCAAAACATTCCAACAATAATGACATAGCCGGCACGGGCATCGGATTAGCACTCGTAAAAAAACTGGTTGAATTAGTCGACGGAAGTATTGATGTAATCAGTGAACCCGATGTGAGGACTTCCTTTGTCCTACACTTTCCAATTAGAAATTTAGCGCCATATGGAAAAGCAAAAACCTCTCTAAATGCCATCCAAGAAATTGACCAGTCAGAAGATTTAGTGACCAGTTCTGCACCAACCGATGCCCCAGCGCTTTTAATCGTTGAAGATAATCCAGAAATCCTCTCTCATTTAAAATATTCCCTCAGCCAATGGTATAATATCATCACCGCAGTAGACGGCTCGGAAGGAATTATGAAAGCTACCCAATTTTTCCCGGACCTCATCATTAGTGATGTTAGAATGCCCGTTCAAGATGGGTTATCGCTTTGCGGTACTTTGAAGAAAAATCTATCCACTAGCCATATTCCAATAATTTTACTAACAGCATCTTCCACTGATGAGGACAAAATCAAAGGTCTTCAACACGGGGCGGATGCTTATATAACCAAGCCCTTTAGTCAAGTTGAACTAAAATTGAGAATAGAAAATCTCTTACAAGTTAAAAAAACATTACACGTCTATTTTTCCAAAAATATAAATACGGAAACAATTCGAAAAAGTAATACTTCAAAAGAAGATCAATATTTTTTGGACGAACTGGTCAATTATATTAAAAATAATATAGACGATGACCAACTAGATGTTCAACGAATGATGAGCGTGGTAAACGTAAGTCGCCCTACCCTGCACAGTAAGCTTAAATCACTTACGGGCCTCTCCGCAAGTCAGTTTAAAAAACAAATAAAAATGCAAGAAGCAAAACGGTTACTAGAGGAAGGCTTAAGCAATATTTCCGAACTAGCTTACCAACTCGGTTATAAATACCCCAATAATTTTTCTAAGGATTTTAAAAAATGGTATGGCGTCACCCCTAAGAAATTTGGTCAGACATCGTCGTCGTAGAGATAAGGCATGCCTTGTCTCTACGACGACGATGTCACCTCATAATTCACCGACACGCGCAATGCTCTTAACCCAGTAACGCCCTGTAAATCTTCTAATTCCAGTTCTTCAATTTCGGGATGGATCATTCCATTATTTGCTAAAAAATTCAGGTAACGGCGATAGGTTTCTGCATCCCGGTCTTGTGTGTAAACGATGGCGATTTTTCCTGGTAAGGTTAATCGTTGAGCTTCCCCTTTTACATAAGCTTTGTCTATTCTTTTCTTTAAAATTTCGTACCGAATATTGTACGCACCATCGACATCAAATGACTTACTAGACATTTTAAACTTAACGGTGATCGGACTACCGTGGACCATAATTAAGGAGGCAATTTGCAATTTCAATGGTAATTCATTCTTTAAACTATGAACCAACCGCTCCGTTCCTACCATGGTTTCTAATTGCCAGAGTTGAAGATTTTGGAGATAAATAGGACTGTAATTTTGTTTCTTGACCAAGGATTGTCCGACATACATATTATACTCTACTCCGTCCGTTTTATATTTTTCAAAATAATGAGGATAGATTTTTTGTGCTTTTTCTTGTTGACGATCTAGATAGTTGGCCATCTGATCATTGATCATGCCTAAACTCTCTTCAAAGTCCTTTCTTTTTGAATATACAAATCCTAGATTGCCGTCTAGTTTTTCATTATATTCGTTTACCTTTTCATCCATAGCCGGACTCAGGGTTCGAATATGGTTAAAGGCTGGATAAATTTCATCAATCAAAAACTCCCCCATGGTTACTTCATCTCCTGCATCCATCCCAGCCTGAAGATGTAAAGTTGCTTCGTCCAATCGGTGTAACAATTGACGATACAAAATAAGGGGTTCTACTTTTAGCGCTTCTTTTAGAATTTTTCCTGCTAAATCTAATTGGCTCACTAAATCAGCCTGCACTGCGTGGTTACGCTCATCTG
>CAZYAC010000234.1:0-8342 GCA_964645475.1 uncultured Saprospiraceae bacterium
GCCTGACGGCAGGCAGGAGCAGGTTCACAAATTAAACTAGTACGTTACGTATAATCCTGTCCAAGTACCACAAATTCTGACAAACTAAAGCTGGATCAATTTCGTTATTTTTACGTACGCTGTATAATCAGCTGTATTCAACCACCAAAACATGAAATTAAAACTACCCTTACTTTTTCTACTATTATTGCTTTCTCATGTAGGGTTATTGGCAACACATAATCGTGCTGGAGAAATCACTTATGCCCAGATTGGTCCTCAAACCATTGAAATTACGATTACCACCTATACCAAAACCAGTAGTACCAACGCCGACAGAAACGAGTTGGAAGTATTGTGGGGAGATGGTACTTCTGATATTCTACCACGAATCAATGGTCCTGTGATGGGAGGTTTTCCCAACGGTGAACCACTCGCCAATGATACCAAATTAAATATTTATAAAGGAACCCATACCTATCCGAGCCTTGGTCATTTTGTAATCAGTATGAATGATAAAAACCGGAATGGTCAGATTTGTAATGTGAACGGGGCGAGCCCAGATAATGTTTCTTTTCATTTGCAAACCACCGTTACCCTTTTTAACCAAACTTTTGAAGCACCCAATAATTCCCCGATCTTATTACAGGCACCCATTGATATTGGCTGCGTCGGACAACCATTTCAACACAATCCCAATGCCTACGATATCGATGGAGATAGTTTGGCCTATCGGCTGATCGTTCCTTTACAAGCACCTAATTCTCCGGTTCCGCTTTATAAATTTCCGGATGAAATTCAGCCAGGACCTGACAATAATATAACTTTTAATGAAAAAACGGGCGACTTCTTTTGGTTTAGTCCCCAACAAGAATGTGAATATAATATTGCTTTATACATCATCGAATACCGAGATGGGAATCCAATTGATACCTTGATCCGTGATTTACAAATCTTAATCGAAACCTGTGATAATCTTCCACCTGTCATCGAAACAGAAGAAGAAATCTGCGTGATCGCTGGTGAATTAATTGAATTTGAAGTAACTGCTACCGCACCCGAAATGGAATCCGAACAGCTCGTCAATCTAACGGCCACCGGTGGACCTTTTGAGTTGGCTATCAGCCCTGCTACTTTTAATGAGGCACGCTTTTATGAAGATCAACCACTAACACGAACGTTTAGTTGGCAAACTCAATGTGAACATATAGAAGATCAATTTTACACCGTCATTTTTCGAGCGGCAGATAATTTCCCCGTTACCATTGATCAGACCAGCGGTGATACTTCCTTTTTATCTACCCTCAAAGTGGTCCGAATAAAAGTGGTTGGTCCCCCCCCAGAAGAAGTCGAAGCTTTTGCGGACAATGGACAAGTAGAAGTGAGCTGGAAAAATCCTTATGTTTGCGAAGATGCGGCCAACGAATACTTTAGAGGCTTTACCGTATGGCGACGAATTAACAGTAATAATTTCCCAATCGATACTTGTGTTACTGGACTTGACGGACAGGGATATACTAAAATCACCCCACAAACGGTGCAGGATGCTGACGGAGATCGCTATGTTTATATTGATTTTGAGGTAGAAAGAGGATTGACCTATTGCTATCGAATATTAGCTGAATTTTCGCGATTGACACCTAGTGGTTTTGAATTTAATCGGATTGAAAGTTTACCTTCCGATGAAGTCTGTGTACAGCTGAGTCGGGATATTCCGCTACTGACCAACGTCAGTGTACAATCGACCGATACCAACAATGGAACCATCGAAGTGATTTGGTCTACCCCCGACGCCGATGACTTGGATACGCTCATTAATCCTGGGCCGTATGTCTATGAACTCTGGCGCGCTACAGGTAATACTAGCACCGGTTTTGAATTGGTCCCTGGCGGAACTTTTAGCGCAGATAATTTTTATCAGGCAGTAGATACTACGTTTTTAGATACAGGTCTTAACACCACTGATAATGCTTACACGTATCGAATTGGATTTTACGTTAATAATGAACCTGAACCAATTGATTTTAGTCCAACAGCCTCTTCTATTTATATTAATGTAGCCGCAACCGACAACACCAATATCCTTTCATGGAACGAGGCGACGCCTTGGAATAATTATTTATATAGAATCTTCCGTTTTCAGAATAATGCTTTTACGCTTATCGATAGTACCGATCAACAAAGTTACGCGGATACTGGATTATTAAATGGTCGAGAATATTGTTATCTAATCGAAAGTGAGGGAAGTTATAATATTGGCGGTATCAAATCTCCGCTCTTTAATTTATCACAGGAAAACTGTGGTACTCCCTTGGATACTGTTCCTCCTTGTCCACCGATTTTGGAAGTAGGAAATTTATGTGACGAAGTAGAAGAGAATTTTCCGGAAGAAGATTTTATCAATGAGTTGATCTGGCAGAATCCTAATAATATTTGTCCAGAAACAGATGATGTGGTCGGCTACCGAGTTTACTTCTCCGAACGAGAAGGTGGAGAACTAGAACTAATCTATTCGACAGAACTTTCGACAGATACGACTTTCATGCACAAACCGGATTTTGGGATTGCAGGTTGCTATGGTGTAACGGCAGTTGATACTTTTAACAATGAAAGTGCGGTTAGCAATATTATTTGTGTCGACAATTGTCCAGAGTATAATTTACCAAATGTGTTCACCCCTAATGGTGATGGTGCTAATGAACAGTTTATTCCTTTCCCTTACCGATTTGTAGAAAGCGTAGATTTTCAGGTATTTAATAAGTGGGGGAATTTGGTTTTTGAGACCAATAATCCGGATTTAAACTGGGATGGTAAAAACTTGAATGGCAAGGATTTGAACGAAGGGGTTTATTATTATTCCTGTCGGGTCTTTGAGAGTCGGGTGAGTGGCGTACGGCAAAATCCAGAAATTTTGAAGGGGTGGATTGAGTTGATCCGGTGATGTGAGGATCTGCGGATTTTTTGATGTGTGGATGTGTAGATTATTATAAGGTTTACCAGATTTTAAAAATTTAGTAACCCATGTAACCTTCCTTTTCCAGTCCTTTTAGTAAAAAATATTTAATAGAATAATTTTTATTTTCAGCGGTATCTATCTATTTTTACAAGATACCGCTGGAAATAATTTTTATTTTCAGCGATATCTTGTAAAAAATTTACTTATCGCTGATAATTTTTTAGATATGATTTCACAAAAATTCGTTGGTCGAGAAAAAGAAAAAAAGATTTTATTGAATGCTTTACATTCTGATTCACCAGAAATGGTTTCGCTAGTTGGAAGACGGAGAGTTGGAAAAACTTTTTTGGTCCAATCAGTTTATAAAAAACATATCGCTTTTCAAATCACGGGAATCCAAAATGCACCTAAGTCCGAACAACTTCAAAATTTCGCTATCCAACTCTCCAAACAGTCTAAATCTTTACTTCCTGTAGAGGTTCCCAAAAACTGGTTGAGTGCGTTTTATTTACTTTCTGAATTTTTAGAAACCAAAATAAAGTCAAAAAAAGTAGTGGTCTTTTTAGACGAACTTCCGTGGATGGCAACGCAGAAATCAGGATTTTTACGAGCCCTCGGCTGGTTTTGGAACAGTTGGGCGGTAAAAAAAAATATAGTCGTAGTTATTTGCGGCTCGGCAGCTTCCTGGATGATTCAAAAAGTAGTAAGAGACACGGGAGGTTTACACAACAGGATTACCCGAAGAATTACCTTAACAGCTTTTAACTTAGCAGAAACTGAGAAATTTTTAAAAATAAAAAATCCAAAAATAGAACGTTACCAGATTTTACAACTATACATGGCTATGGGTGGTATTCCTCATTACTTGAAAGAAGTTGAAGGGGGAAAAAGTGCGGTACAAAATATTGATGAGATTTGTTTTTCTGAAAGTGGACTTTTATACGATGAATTTGATTTGCTTTACCCCGCACTTTTTAAAAACTCCGATGAACACATCAAAATTATCAGGATCCTCGCTTCAAAAAGAAAAGGTTTAACAAGAAAAGAGATTGTCAAAAATGGAAAATTATCCGACGGTGGGTCTACGTCCAAAACGATAGAAGAGCTCGTTCATTCAGGATTTATCTCTTCTTATTATTGGTTTGGTAACAAAAAGAGAAATTTATACTACCGACTGACCGACGAATATACTTTATTCTACTTGAAATTTATTGAAAAAAATCGAAGTCAAGGAGCAGGTACTTGGAAAAAATTGAGTCAAACTCAAACTTGGAAAAGTTGGAGTGGCTATACCTTTGAAAGTATTGGACTAAAGCATATTCAGCAAATAAAGAATGCACTGCAAATTGGTGGCGTCTATTCCGAATCGTCCGTTTATACGCATCAAGGAAATGATGAATTACCGGGATTTCAAATTGACTTATTAATTGATAGAAACGACCATGTGATTAATCTTTGTGAATTTAAATTTTATCAGGAGAACATGATTCTTACAAAAGCCTATGCCAATGAATTAAGGATCAAAATTGCTGCTTTTAAGGTCGCTACCAAAACAAAAAAACAAATATTTCTTACTTTTTTAACTACCTTTCCAATCGTGCCAAATAAACATAGTATTGGCCTGATTGATCATGCTTTAACGATGGATGTTCTTTTTCAAAAGGATTAATTCTTGGAAGTCGTTATTTGAACGTTTACCAAACTTTTAAAATTTGGTAAACGTTCAAGACCCTATTCTTTTACAAAGATTCGCCCATAGTTCTTTCCAGATCGATAAAACGATCAAGAACTAAGATCATCTGAGATGAAAACAATACATAAAAGACAAGTATCTTAGAATTATCAATAATTCCTCACAACAACAAACTCACATCTCCCGAAAACTGCACCATCACCCCATCCAAAAACAAAATTTCTGCGATATATACAAACACCCCAGGATTCATTTTTTCTGATTTAAAATACCCGTTCCATCCGTGGGCAGGATCGTTAGGAGCAAAGTGCTCATCGGCAAAAACGAGGGCGCCCCAGCGGTTGTAAATGCGGAAGCTGACGACTTCTTCCACTTCTTTGTCGCTGTAGATCATAAAGACGTCATTCTCTCCGTCACCATTCGGACTGAAGGCATTGGGAATATAAATAGGACGAGGTTTGTTGACAGTAACGGTGGTGATATCTGATGCAGTGCAACCATTTTCATCTGTGATGACTAGTTGATAATCCGTCGTAAAATAAGGAATCGTAATACTAGCTGGACAAGTATCACAAACCATCATTGTTTCTGGTTGCCATTGATAGAATAAGGGACCGTCCGCATTGGTATAACTCCGTACGGTTACCGGACAACCCAGCACAACACTCGTATCTGGAGAGACCCCCAAATACAACGGATCGGGCGTATCGACTATGACAAAAGTTTCCGAAACACAACCAAACTCATCTTGTCCATATACGATATAATCACCAGCGGGTAGGTCCGTAAAGTTGGACGTAGAAGAATAATTAAGACCATCCAAACTAAAAAGCATCTCTATCAAACTAGTATCTATTTGAATTGTCCCATCTGAATCACCAAAACAGGAAACATCTGTTACCTCGTAAGGAAGGGACAGTGGAATTATTGCTTCACTGATCACCGTAACCATCGAATCACATCCATATTGGCTGGTCAAGACAAATTCTTGAATGCTACCCGGGCTTAATTCCACTCCTTCGTATTCTAAAGTTTCACCAAGACAGATAGATACATTCATTTCGGTGAAAGTCGGAACAAGCGGCGTTACTAAGATCGAATCTACACTGTAGCAGCCTGCGTTATTACGGGCAATTACTCTGTATAATTGAGTATCCTGAGGAAAAAGATTAACACTAGCACAAGTCGAGCAATCTATCCCCGTTTCAGGTGACCATTGGTAAGTATCAAATCCAGTTAATGAAACAACAAGACTGTCTCCCTCACAAATTACTTGGTCTTCTAAACTCAACACCGTAGTTTCATCTAAAAAAATAGTGATTGTGTCTGTTTTACTAAAACATTCTTTAGTAGCTGTCACCCAGTAGGTTCCAGGACCGACCGCAGTATAAGTTGGACCAATTTGTCCATCCTGCCAGCGGTATTCATCCCAACCTTCGTCAGCAGATAAAAAGGTAACACCATTATCACAAACCGTTTGATCCGGTCCAAGATCTAAAATTCCAGTGGGATTATTGATAGGAAGAACGATGATATTATTTTGATAATTACATTCGTAAATATTGGTAAAAGGAAAATCTTCCAAAAGATCAAAAGGAGTTGGAAGACTTCCATCATCATTTGTCACAAGGTATAAAGTATCGGTACCAGCCGGAACAAGAATCATCTCGGTGTACGAAGCACCGGGAACCAATCCTGAATTGTTTACAATTACTTCGAAAAGGCCGTCCGTAGCAGTGAGTGGATTTTTTGTTCTCATCGTAGAATAAAGATCACCATCTACTGGAGCATCTCCTTGGTTGGTAATCGTTAGTTCGACATAGTTCTGTTGGTTATAACAAACGATGCTTCCTTCTACCACCACATCTGGAGCAGGGAATTGTCGATTAGCATATTGTGTCAAAAAATTATTGAGTACTAAACTATCGCCTACAATATGATGCGACTGCTGCTGAATAGGGATTCTTAAATTATCGTTGATATTCGTATTAAAATATTGGTGTTGATTCCAGAGTTTGCGGGTGGGAATCCAAGGAGTTCCTCCAGATCCAAAAGCTTTAAGTTCGTTGGAGCAACTACAGAGAATTTCGGTCGCACCATCCGCATCTACATCCACTACGACTGGGTATTCTACGCGGGTGCCTGAGGCACAAGGGGCGGCAGAAAGTTCTGCTCCATTGCTACCGTTGAGGATCAGAATTTCCGATTCTGTTCGATAAACAACTTCGCTGGCACCATCATTATTAAAATCAAAAACACTGCTTCCCGTTTGACCAGACCAGTCATCCGTCGTAATAGACCATTGGATCGTCCATTGATTATTGAGTGGCTTTAGCACCCGATAATTAAAAGGCGTACAAACACCGATTTCCAGTTGTTGGTCGCCGTCAAAATCTGCAATATTTACTTGAGCAATAAATCCGGAATTGGTGGTTACGGTAAAAACATCGTATAATAAATCATTGGTTTGTAAATCCCAAGCATAAATAATACCCGTTGTTCCGTCGCCCGTATTTCCTGTCACGACCGCATCAAGATCACCATCTAAATCAATGTCGGCGATGCTTGTCCAACCATCTTCCACTCCCGCAGCAGTTCGCTCAATGGTCAACTGTGGATTGGTATTACTTAAATTGACCGCATAAACCATTCCTCCTGCGACCAGTTCCAAACCTGCACAATCTGCACAGGCGCCATCTGGTAATACGTCTACGGCTACTGGAAAAGAAGAGGCACGAAGTACCGACTGAGTCCCTCCAAAAGTTTTCATTCCTCGATGGCTATGCTCATTTCCGGAAACGATTAAGTCGCCAGTGATGGCATTAAAAATCATATTTTGTACATAGACTTCAGCTACGCCATCCTGATTAAAATCGGCAATACTGACCGTGTTGCCATCTTCTAGATCATGGTATCCAGCAGGTACCTCAGACATCCATTTTTCGACATAGCTGATACCATCAAAACCATAACAGAGAATACGCCGTCGAACGTCTCCGTTGATGATAGAACCACCAGCATAATTACTATTATTTACATGACTGGAAGCCTGAATAAAAATTTCAGGATAGCCATCTAGGTCCACATCCGCAATCGCGGGGGCATCCATCATGTAGCGCATGGCAGGCGTATTGATGATCACCTCTACTTGGCCTGTGCTACCATCTACAATCAATAAATTGGGAAAAGCACCGCCAGTAGCCTGACTGGGTCCGGTGCAGGGTTTACCAATTATTTCTGGGATACCATCGCCGTCTAAATCACCCGTAATGGGCGTGTTATAAGCACACCAGTCCGCTCCCGAAGAAGTCCATTCTGGTTCTAACTCGAAGGTCGTCAAAGTGGGCGTATATTCACAAGCAATAGGACATTCGTTGTAATAATTATCAGCACATTCGGAACTATCACAACATTCAGGATCATAGCAACCGATGAGTCCATCACCATCTATGTCTGTTTCTGAAAAACAGGTACTGGGATTTTGAATAGCCATTTGCTGACAAAAAGTATCTCGACAAAGATCGCTGGCTAGAATTAGACAAACTTCAAAGAGGCCTTCACTAGGAAAACTATAGGTCAGGTTTTCATTGGTAGAAATAAGTTGTTGGTCTACTTCCCAATGATAATCTGCCGCAATGGCAAAAGGGTGCGTGAAATGGATTTCCTGATCAATTTGATAAGGTGGTTGTTCGGTAACTTCGATCAGCGAAATTA
>CAZYAC010000235.1:0-8320 GCA_964645475.1 uncultured Saprospiraceae bacterium
AGAAGGTTTACAAGAGGAGCATGATGTGCATACAATCATAAGGCTGATTAAACCAACAGCGAAGCTGATCTTGGATTGGATTGTTTTCATTTTCGGTTTGCTTAGGTGATCATTGAAGGCAGTATAAAGATAAATATAGTTTTAAGATTAACAAAACATAGTTGTATATTTATTTTCGTTTATTATTTTAATCAATTTTCCGATATTTTTACTTTTTATTTCGTAAGTGGATAAGAAAATAGCTCTAAATCGCTATTTTGAAAGTCAACTTTATTAAATAATTTTAAAGAGTATTTAAATTTCTATTATCTAAAAATCAATGAACTTTGAAAATATTTTTTGGAATTTTTCTATTTTCAACACGGTGGCTCTTACTAATTGGATTTTTTTCTAATCAGTAGCTGCTGTGGAATTAAATGTATCTTTAATAAAGATAATGGCTTAGCTACAATGGTAGGTGGGGACGCTTTGATGATCCGTACTTGCTTAGATTTGGAAAACCACCATTCGGCCCTGCCACTAAAAAATATTGGTGAAATCTAATTTTATTTCAATTAATAATTATTGGTAAAATCAGGACTTTCTTTTAAAAAATAACTTTTTATAAAAAAAAAATCATGTTAGTAATTTTAGACAATGGACATGGAGGATTAATAAAAGATGAACCTCAAACAGAAGAGCGGAGGTCAAAAATATTTTCAAACAATCGTCAATTGTTTGAAGGAGAATTCAACAGAGCAATTGTAAATGGAATCATCCAAGAGTTGACTTATATGAGAATTCCATATCTTAATGTTTGTCCAGAATTAGAAGATATAACGCTACAGACCAGGGTAAATCGAGCAAATAAGAATTTTGAAGATGGGTCGCTTTATTTAAGCATCCATTCTAATGCGGGTGGAGGGAATGGATCTGAATTTTTTTGTTTTAAAAACTCTCTTACAGGACGAAAGGTGGCTACCATCTTTGCAGAAGAGTTTAAAAAAAAATATCCAAATAGAAAGTTAAGGACAGATAATAATCAGGTTAAATATAAAGAAGGAAATTATTATGTTTTAAGAAGAACAAAAATGCCTGCGATAATTACAGAAAACTTCTTCTTTGATAATGAGGAAGAGGCATTAAAAATTTTGTTGGATAGGAATGAACGATTAAAAATAATAGATTTTCATGTAGCTTCGATTGTAAGAGTTTTAGTAGAAGTTTTTGACCAAAAATTAAACTTTCAGGATTAAATTCTGACCTTTAATCGAGTTGGATATCCATATCAAAAATCCAATTATCAAATATTTACTCGTTCTAATGTCGACTAAAAAATAAAAGAAAAGACTCATTTGACTTTAAATGAGATCGGGATCTCAATCTTAAAAACGAAATTTGCCATTTCAGAGAAGAATTAAATCTAATTCCCTCAAATCTAAAAAACACATAAACAGTAAGCAAGGAAGTGCACCTCTCGTAAGAGACTAAGGTGTGAGAAGTGCTGTACCTTGACCCCAAACTCCCAAAAACTTCGTATTTTGTCCCCCACTTATGACAAAATTCATCCTTAACAACGAGACCATAAAAACCTCGGCCAACCCCGGTGTAACCCTCCTCGATTTCATCCGAGAACACCAGTCCCTCAAAGGAACAAAAATCGGCTGTCGTGAAGGGGACTGTGGCGCCTGTACCGTTCTAGTTGGAAGACTAATCAATGGAAAAGTTTCCTATCAAAATATCACCTCTTGTATATCTCCCTTGGGCAATGCTCATGGAAAACATATTGTAACAGTCGAAGGAATTAATTTGACAGCGAAACTAAATTCCGTTCAACAAGCAATGGCAGATAATTACGCTACCCAATGTGGATTTTGTACGCCAGGTTTTGTGGTGTCCATGACCGGATTTGCTATGGAAAAAAGGGACGGTCCTTTGGGTTCTTGTAATGATGCGATTAGTGGAAATATTTGTCGTTGTACCGGATATAAATCTATTGAAAAAGCAGGATGGGAAATTGAAAAAAAGTTAAAAGCAAAAGATGCGAATGATTCCATAGGGTGGCTGATCAAAGAAGAATTTATTCCGGATTATTTTACAAGTATTCCAGCAAGGTTAAAAGAGCTAAATCCTAAACCATTGGTAGCTGGCAAAGGAAGAATTGTGGCGAATGGAACCGATCTATATGTCCACAATGCTGATCAATTGTCGGAAGAGTCAGTCCATTTGGTAGGGGAGTATGAAGCATTAACTGGGATTGAATTTTCTGATGGAACTTGTACCATCGGTGTGAATACTACGGTTACCCAGCTTTTAGAAAATGATCGTTTAAATATCCTTTTCCCAAGATTAAAGGATTATCTAAAATTAGTATCTTCTGAACCCATCCGTAATATGGGAACCTTGGGTGGTAATTTCGTCAACGCTTCTCCCATTGGAGATATGACGATTTTCTTTTTAGCCTTAAATGCTAGGTTGACCATCTTAACGGAATCCAATGGAGAACGTCAACTCCCAATGAATGAGTTTTATAAAGGATATAAAACATATGATTTAAAAGAGGGAGAAATTTTAAAAAGTCTTTCTTTTAAAATTCTAGAATCGAATGATGCTTTTAATTTTGAAAAAGTCTGTAAACGAACTCATTTAGATATTGCCAGTGTCAACTCCGCAGCTAAAATTACTTTAGAAAACGAGCTGGTCAACTCCGCTCACTTTTCCGTTGGAGGAGTTTCTGCCATTCCAAAATACTTATTTGAAACCAGTAAATTCTTAGTTGGAAAAACGATTGATTCAGAAACGGTCAAAGCAGCAGCTGTGGTTTTACAATCTGAAATTTCTCCCATCAGTGATATCAGAGGAGCCGCAGATTATAAACGCCTTTTAGCGCAACAATTATTCTTTGCCCATTTCTTAGAATTATTCCCATCCAAAGTTCAACTTCAAAATCTGACCGCATGAGCAGGACGATGAAAAATATAGATAGTTTTACGCATGTTCGTGGTGAGTCCCTTTTTGTCGATGACTTGATCACTAGACAAGATACTTTACATGGAGTAGTATTCGATTCGCCTAAAGCACATGGAAAAATAATACGAGTAGATTATTCAAAAGCTGCTGCCCTAGAAGGCGTCGTAAAAATATTTACGCATGAAGATGTGAATGGCGAAAATCAAATTGGAGGTATTATTCCAGATGAACCACTATGGGCGGAAGACGAAGTACATTTTTGGGGACAACCTATTGCCTTTATCGTCGCGGAATCAGAAGCCATTGCAAAAAAAGCACGGAACCTCATTGAAATAGAGATTGAGGATTTACCAGTTATAACCACGGCCATTGATGCAAAAGAAAAACAAAGCTTTATCAATGCACCGAGGACCTTTAAGTTAGGAGATACAAAAACTGCTTTTTCAGATTGCGAATATGTTTACGAAGGTGAAACCTTTACTAATGGTCAAGAACATCTTTATTTAGAAACGCAAGGTTGTTACGCGGTACCACAAGAAAATGGAAGTATAAAAATCACTTCTTCTACGCAAGGTCCAACGCAAGTACAAAAAGCAGCAGCTAGAGTTTTAGGTGTTCCAATGCATAAGATCGAAGTAGATGTCATTCGCCTTGGTGGTGGATTTGGTGGTAAAGAAGACCAAGCTACTCCATGGGCCGTAATGGCCGCCGTCGCTGTCCAACATTTAAATAAACCAGTAAAATATATTCTTAGCCGACATGACGATTTACGGATGACTGGAAAACGGCATCCTTATTCTTCCTACTTTAAAATAGGCTTAAACAAAGACCTAAAAATAATAGCTTTCGAAGCAGAATTTTTACAAAATGCAGGTGCTGCTGCCGACCTATCACCAGCCATAGCAGAACGGACTTTATTCCATGCCACCAACAGTTATTTCGTTCCGAATGTAAATACCGTTGTTCATAGTTGTAAAACCAACTTGCCACCCAATACGGCCTTTAGAGGTTTTGGTGGTCCACAAGGAATGTTTGTCATCGAATCTGCGATTGCCGAGGCCGCTGATAAAATGGGAATTGATAAACGGAAAATTCAGGAAGCCAATTTATTAGCAGAAGGAGATGAATTCCCTTATGGACAAATTGCCGCGAATGTAGAAGCGCAAAATTCTTGGTTTACCGCAAAAGGTAAATTTGAAGCTGAGAAACTAGAAAAAGAGGTTATTGATTTTAATTCTAAAAATGAACATTTTAAAAAAGGTATATCTTTTATGCCCATCACTTTTGGAATTTCCTTTACCAATACTCCTATGAATCATTCCAGAGCCTTGATCCATATTTATCAAGACGGGAGTGTAGGTGTCAGTACGGGTGCCGTTGAAATGGGACAGAGCGTAAATACCAAAATGTTACAAGTCGCCAAAATAGCTTTTGGCATTTCTCCGGATAAAGTAAAATTAGAAACCACCAATACTACAAGGGTAGCGAATACTTCACCTTCAGCTGCCAGTTCTACTGCGGATCTAAATGGTAAAGCAGTCGACATGGCTTGCGCCGCATTAATTGAAAGGTTGAAAGCGGTTGCTGCTAAGATGGGAAAAACTGAAGACGCAAAAATCAGTTTTCAAGAAGATTATGTTTTTATCAACGGCAAAAAATCAACGATCACTTGGGATGCCTTGATTGCGCAAGCTATGTTAGAGCGCGTTGCCTTATCTGAGCATGCACATTACGCCACACCGACCATCCATTTTGATAAAACCAAAGAAAAAGGACATCCTTTTGCTTATCATGTTTATGGTACTGCCATTACGGGTGTCACGGTGGATTGCATTCGAGGAACCTATGAAATTGATTACGTAAAAATGGTTCACGATTTCGGCATCAGCATGAACATGGGAATTGATTTAGGGCAAGTAGAAGGCGCCCTAGCGCAAGGGATTGGCTGGATGACCTTAGAAGAAATAGCCTACGACACGAACGGTCGATTATTGTCGAACGCCTTGTCCACCTATAAAGTCCCAGACATTTTTTCTGCTCCAAAAATTATCGAAACAATCCCTGTAGAAACAGAAGGAAATATAATGGCCATTCATAAGTCCAAAGCCGTTGGAGAACCTCCTTTAATGTACGGAATTGGTGCCTATTTTGCGATCCAACAAGCCGTCAAAGCCTTCAATAAAAGTTATCAACTAAAATTTCATGCGCCTTTTACTCCAGAAAAGGTATTAATGGGATTGTATGAGAAGAGGTAAGGCTTTCTAAATTATCAACGTCCCAGCAATTACTTCGCTTGGATAGAACGAAAAACTAAAACAATTGCTGGCATTAAAAAAACATTAACCAAAACAGCGTTAGCCATTTTCTGGCGAGTGCGATTTTTTCTGCCTTAATGGCGATCTACTATGCCTTGAGTGAAGTGATTTTTAATTGAGAAAAATAAGCAGGAAGCGAGAAAATAAAAACCATATCACAAGAAAATTACAGATCGCTCTGCGTCTCCGCGAACTCTGCGAGAAAAAATAAAAAAAGCCTTCATTAAATTCAACAACAGCCATGCAATTCTACCACCATCTCCTTTCAAAACTACGCACCCACCAAAACGTATTCCTACTAACAGTCATCCAAAATAGCGGCAGTTCCCCCGGAAGAAAAGGGTTTAAAATGCTAGTAGCAGAAGACGGGTTTATCTATGGTTCTATCGGAGGAGGTGTCATGGAATACTCATTAGTAGAAGCCTCGAAAAAATTACTGCAAGAAAAAAATCTAAAAATAATTTTCAAAAAACAAGTACATCGAGGAGATAAGGAAAATGGTTCTGGGATGATTTGCTCAGGAGAACAGACGGTGGTTTTTCATCCAATGAATGCTACTCATATTTCGATAGTAGAAAATATTTTGAAATCATTAGAAACAAATAAACGTGGAACATTGCAATTAACCCAGCGTTCCATCCATTTTTCGAATGAACAAATAAAGGAAAAATTCGACTACCAAATAACCGGTGCGGAAGATTGGTTTTTTAAGGAACAGATCGGTTTTAAAAGCACCTTAAACATCGTTGGGGGAGGGCATGTTAGCGTGGCGGTTTCTGAATTGTTCACTAAACTTGGATTTCATGTGGTCGTTTTCGATGATCGAGAAAATTTAAATACCCTGGAACAGAACACGAGCGCTCATCAAAAATCAATTGTAAACTTTCATGAAATCGCAGATCATATTTCAGGAGGACCAGATATATATGTGGCTATTATGACCAATCGATATATTGACGATAAATTGGTCCTAAGTAAACTGATCAACAAAAGCTTTGCCTACCTAGGTGTACTAGGCAGTAGTGCAAAACTAAAGGCCATGTGGGAGGTCCTTAAAAGAGAAGGGGTTTCCATGGAACAATTAACAAATGTTCACGGCCCAATAGGAATTCCTATCAAAAGTCAAACACCCGATGAAATTGCGGTGAGTATTGCTGCAGAGGTTATTAAAGTTAAGAATAAGGAAAAGTAATATAGATAAGCCTACTCACCTAGTTTATCGGTAAGAGTCATACAACCTTTCCTCAAATTTTCACGTCTACTCTATACACTAAAGCTCAAAAGGCCACTAACATTTAAAATACAGAAACCTGACTTATACCCCAAAATAGGTCAACGGGGCTTAGGCAAATGACCTATCTTTAACTTGCCTGCCATACCGTCCAAACAATAAAAAATCAGTATTTATGAAATCTTATCTAAAGTTTATGCTATGCTTTCTTTTGTTATTATTCTATTCCCAAACCAGCTCAGCCTGTTGTGCTGGAGAACGACTTCAGGTTTTACCATCAAGTAATAATATCCCTCAAAATCCTATTTTCCTAGTAGAGTTTTCTGGAATTAAGTCTAACCTCAAAAAATTTAAACGCCTATATCTCAAAGATCAGCGTGGAAATATCATCGATCTTGAAATAATCGAGGGATATGGTAAGAAGGAAGCACTAGCAAATCACCGTAGTTACGATCATCAAAATAGATTTGTTATTTTAAAACCTAATGAAAAATTACCTCGGAATGCGGTTGTATCTATTGTAATAGAAACTGGGATAGCCGTAGATAAAAGAATGAATAAAGAGTTAGGTCGGCTAATGAAAAAGACCTGGAAAGTGAAGCATAAAACGGATAAAGGAAATCCATATTTTGGATCAGAAATTACTGGTAAATACTTCGGACATTTTAATAGTAGTGCTTCAGGACATAGTATAAGTTGTAGTATGAAAGCCGTTGACAATTATGAATACCTGACCTCCTTCCCTGCACACTATTCGGAAGAACAGAAAATCAAGTATCCGAGAAAACAAGAAATGTTAATCGAACTTACTGACGAAAATGGGTTCAAGTCAATTTACCCGCTGAAAGATGGCACCTTTTATTTTGCTAATGGAGCTTGTTATCGAAATTTTTCGCTGCCTTCCCGGATTAATAAAGGAGAAACCAAAGAGTTTACTTTTGAAGCTAGGTTAATGGACTTTTCAGGAAATTTATCAAAAGATACCCGCTTGATAAAATTCAAGATGATGCGGAAGAAAGAAGAAAAAAAGGAGAAGATAACCCATAACGGAGTTGATTATTATAGAGACAATAATGGTTGTAACAATAAATTGGGTCCAGCAAAATTAAATATGGAAGGGAGAACTTGGGTAAATATTGGATCTAAAAATAATTGTACTTACTTAGATGTCTATTTCGCCGAAAACTATGCCGACCAAATGGAAAAAGTATCCACTGGCGAAAAACCTTCTACAGGTAATTTACTTGAACAGAACACACCAAATCCTGCTACCAAGGAAACTAGTATTGGTTATCATTTGTCCAAAGAATTTCGTTCTGCTTTTCTAAAAATTACTGACTTGACAGGTAAAACCATCCAATCTATTCCATTACTCAAAAAAGGGCAAAATCAAATCATTGTAAATTGCGGCAACATGCGTGCAGGAATTTATTTTTACACCTTAATCATTGACGGAGAAGTTATGGCAACCCGTAAAATGGTTGTTGATTAAAATTAAAAAGCCCCAACACTTTTTGAGGATTGGGGCTTTTTATTGGTATAATCTAAATTTACTGGAACAATCCATGCAGTTCACCTTGCACCAAATTCACCACTTTACCTAAATCAGCAGGACGATTTTTAAAATCCACTTCATTTGCATCAATCACCAATAGATTCCCAGCATCATAGGTATCAATCCATGCATCATATCGCTCGTTCAATCGTTTCAGATAATCAATACTAATGCTGCCTTCATAATCGCGACCACGACTTTGAATGTGAGAAACCAAGGTAGAAATATCCGCTTTCAGATAGATCAATAAATCTGGTGGAGAAATCTGAG
>CAZYAC010000236.1:0-1392 GCA_964645475.1 uncultured Saprospiraceae bacterium
TAGGGAGCTCTCCATTAAAATCTTTACATAGTTAATTCTACAAGGCACCACATTGGTTCTTGCTTTAACTCCTAATTAATGGAAAACGGAACCTTCAAATCAATATTGGATATTCCACATTGGATATTGGACATTCAAAATAGGACATTCAATAAAATCTTCGCCCAGATTAGAATTCGATCCTAACGGAGAATCAACTGAAAACAGATAGCATAAACTAATTTACTTGAATGATTTTCAAAATCCGACCAAATGTTTATCCCTTTACTTCAGAAATACGTTCGTACATTTCTGTAAGGCCTTCTGGGTGTTCCAATTGATCTTTTGCATAGGTAGAACACCTTTCAATAAAGCTGAGGAACTGCGCTTTTTCTTCATCAGAAAAATGGGATAGAAAAGCGGAGTTGGCTTCTTTTCTGATCGGTTCCAATTCGTTCATTAAATCTCTACTCTCTTTCGTCAATTGCAGGCGTTTTTTTCTACGATCTTTAGAATCTTCTACTTGTTTGACCAGATTTTTTTGGATGAGCATTTTCAACAAATTCGTAATACCTGGACGGCTTACTTTTAAAGAATCTGCCAATTCGGAGGCAAACATACCTTCGCCAAATTCTCCATTTTGGATAAAGGGAATATTAGGGTCTTTTGCTAAGTGCAATAAAATTACATACTGTTGGGTCGTAATCCCAGCAAATTTATAAATCAAATCTCCTCTCAATCTGATTTGAGAAGTTAAATTTATGATACTGAATAGTAAACTCGCATCCAGACTTTTCTCTATCATATTCTTTTTATTCATCACAGTTAGTAATTCTTAGGACTAATTTATCATTTCGTTTTGAAAAATAAATTTCTTTTCCTCTGTTCCAAAACAGCTAAAAAGCGGCCTTAATCTACATATATCCACTAGTAAAATGAAGCTATTTAGGTCAAAGAGATTAAAAAAGTATCTTCAAGTTTGAAGCCAATCTCCTATTCCATACGGATCTTTATGCGCTGCGGATACATGTTCGTGTTTAATTTTCCATTTTTCTTTTTGCTTTGTCAAAACAAAAGTAGCTCGGAAAACTTGCTCAAAGGTACGACCTTTTACATCAATTTTTAGGTTTATTACGCCGCTAACCCAAGCCATTGCCTCCGATACTTCCTCATAAGGCCCTTCCGTCCAGTCTACCGCACATAAAGAAAGACCGGAATTACAGAAGTCATCCCACCCCTTAGAAATGTTTTTATGTCCTCGATTAGATAATCTTGGGCCCTCCAGAATGACATACAAGTCTTCTGATTCATAATAACCTGCACAAATAGCTGCTACATCTTTGGCTATTATATTTTGAAAGGATTGGTTTACAATTTGGATTGGATTCATTTTTTTTGATTGAAGTGTTGAAG
>CAZYAC010000236.1:1492-4209 GCA_964645475.1 uncultured Saprospiraceae bacterium
GGGAGTAAGGATTGAAAGGAGCGGTTAGTTTGTGGGCTCGCGTTCGCTACGTCCTAAGTGCCCTTCAATCCTTCCTACCTTCAATCCTTCTTACCTTCACCCCCCTAAAGTCCATCAATATCATCGGCAATCTCTTGTAGGCTTTTGTCTGGGTTTGCCAATTCTTCCATTTCCTGTTGAACGATTCTTAATATGCGCGAGATGTATTCACTATGCCAAGATTGACGTTGCGTTTCTATGGTTTTTGAGGTCGGCACATAGTTTTCAATTTCTGCTCTCGTGAGTATATTTTTTTCTTCTAACAACCTTTCAAGCGTGTCTACTCGCTCTCTGGCCACCGCGAGTTCACCTGCCACCGCCATGGTGATATTTAAGATTCTTTCTACGGCTGGATCATCATAGAAGTAAGGTCTTTTTCCTTTCGGTTTATTAGAGGCTAAAGAGATATAATCTATTTCTTTCATGATTTTTATTTTTAGCTAAACGACATTTTTTTTATTACCAATGCGAATCAGGGTTTAAAAATTAGGTGATACAGACAAAAATTAGGAGTAGTTTTTGCTTCTCGCTTCTTGCCGTTTGCTGCTTGCCCTCTTTAATCGCGATTGAGTGAAGCAAGTAGCATTTTATAAATTTCAACTACTGATTCGCAATACCAAAATATTTACTTCCAAGAACCAAAGACATTCCAAATTGGAGAACGACCATGGTCTTCTGGTTCATTTGAGGTAGCGCTTCCATCATCTAAATCATTAATGGCTTGTGCACCAAAGTGAAGATATTTGTTTCGATCAAAACCACTGGCCGCCATTAAATCTGGAGGGCTGATGTCGTGCATTTTTGACCAATAGGGTTCACTATTATTATAGGCATCCCAATCACGAATAAATTTTTCGTACAACGTCATATCATCGGTATACTCTGGTTGTTCAATATGAAGGGAAAGGCCACCAGGTTTTAAAACGCGATGAATTTCTTTCATAATTTGATAAATAGACTTTCCTCCTGTCTCATGTAAAAACATGGTTGTTTGTACCCAGTCAAAATATCCATCTTCAAAAGGCAACGCTCCTGCATCCGCCTGCATAAACACTACATCGGGATAACCTAATACCTGCGCTCGGGCATGACCATATCGCAGCATCGGTTCACCCGTATCAATTGCGATAATTTCTGCCTGCGGATATCTACTGGCAATGGGCAGTACGTTATGACCAATCCCACATCCAATATCTAAAATTCTTTTAGGTTTAAAAGTCGGATGATTTCCCATTAACCAATCTCCAATGGCCTGCCCTCCTCCATCGCTATAGCGACCAAGCAGTCCTGCCGTTGTGACAAATAACCCTCCATCATAGTTGGCGGCATTGGCCACATCTCCTTCAAACAAAGGACTGTGATAGCTACCCGGCATTAAATGATTGTCGACCGCTTTTAAATAAGCAGGCACGGCTACTTTATCATTTAGCACCAAGGTCTTTTTGCCCGCATTGATTTCTTCTACTTTATTTTTGAGGGCTACCGCTTGCCGATAAGTCAGCGAACGCCCGGCTTGTTGACGCATTTCCATCGTTGATCTTCTGAGGGCTGACCAAGTTTGATAATGCGGATCTTTGCTCATGGCTTTTTCTAGTTCTGCCGTGTCTTGAAAATCTCGGTTCTGTTCTTTTTTAAATTCTGGTTCCACTCTATTTTTAAAAGCAACGGCATTACCCTGCGAGACGTGTGCTAGATGTTTATTTAGATTGGCAATAAAGTTATATCTAGCCCGTTCGTCGTGATTCATTTTTGGGAATACTTCATGTTGAGCAATTTTATCGTAAGTAGGAGGAAGATTTTTCATATGCGTTAATTTAAATTACTTCTTTACGTGATTGGGATATAATGTAATTTGTTTAATAAAATTAAGAAATATAGCCTAATTCCTTATCTCTTTGAATTGCTTTTTTGCTTCGATTTTCTTTGGGGCCATAGCCACCTCCGCCAGGTAAGGTAAAAATTATTTCTTCTCCAGGATAAAATTTATCCAAGCCTTTTGGAGCAATCGGTCGTTCTGGAATAATTTGAATGTGTCCAGAAACACCATTGTCGCCGCCACAAATACCATGAGCCTGTGTCTTTGTTTTTTCTGTAAGGATAGAAATATTAATCGGTTCTTTTCCAACATGTTTGATGCCGAATACTTGTCCCAGTCCACCTCTATATTTACCTGCTCCGCCAGAATTTTGAGCCAAAGATTTTCGGGTGACCATGATCGGCGCATCGTTTTCTAAAACTTCAATTGGCACATTGGCCACGTTAGTTGGAAAGCTCAATACATGTACCCCATCCTGATCTGGTCGGGCACCATACCCTCCATTGAGGAAAAAATATTCTACATATTCTCGTCCATCATCATGCATTCCGTTCAATACAATGCACCAGCAAGCAGACCCACAATCAGCCTGCACTTTTTCAGGGACAGCTTGAGCCAAGGCACCAAAAACAACGGAGTGCAGCATATTGCCCGTAATATTTCTAGCGCCAAGTGGTACTGGTTTTTGTGCATTCACCAAACAACCCTTTGGAGCGGTTACTTTGATAGGGCGAAAGGCACCTTCATTGTTGGGCACTTCTGGACTAAAAGTACATTTGATGGGGTAAGCCGTGTAAGCGTAGGTATAATTTAAGACGGCATTTATTCCGAGTGAGTGAGGCCCAGAAGTACCTTCGTAATC
>CAZYAC010000236.1:4309-8289 GCA_964645475.1 uncultured Saprospiraceae bacterium
CTTCCCTCCTTTGTTAAATCATCAGCGCGCCACCATTTACATGAATGGTTTGACCGGTTATATGTTTTGCACCTTCACTCAGCAGAAAAAGTATGGGTGCTGCAATTTCTGCTGGAGTTGCCACTGTTCCCAATGGGACTATTTTTTTATAAGCTTCTAAATCAACTCTCTTAGCTGCTTTTCCTGGAACACCTCCATGTCCTAGACCGCCAGATAAAAAAGCGGTTTGAACAGCACCGGGTGCAATAGCGTTTACGCGAATATTCGGTGCAAGTTCTCTAGCTAGTGTTTTTGTTAAAGAAATAATGGCTGCTTTGGATGCCGAATATGGGGCATAATTTTTCATACCACCAAAACCTAAACCTGAACTCATATTTACAATCGCTCCACCTTTTCGCAAATGAGGAATCGAAATTTGCGTTCCTAGAAAAAGGCTTTTTAAATTACCATCAATCATTTCTTCCCAACCTGGTTCTGAGTAATTTTCTATTGAATTAAACTCCGTAATAAAACCCACTAAGTTGACTAAGTAGTCAATGCCTTTCCATTTTTTCATTAAAGCTTTAATGGCTTTTTTTAAATCTTTTTTTTGTGTGGCATCTGTTTTATAAGCCAACACCTCTTTTGGCGGTGGATATTTTTTTATCGTTCTTTTTAAATCAAAAACAGCAACCTTTAATTTACTTTCTAAAGCGGCTGCCATCAATGCCTGACCAATTCCTCCACAACCTCCAATGATTAGAAGGTTTTTATTTTTTTTGGGACGAAGGGTTAGTGATTTTTTGGTCATGAAAGCGTGGTCGTTTTTAATATTTCATCGTAATCACAATATTTCTAAACTCATCAATACTTATAGTAGAGTTGGGTCCAATAACGGTCGTGCTTTCCATTTCTTCAATGATTGCTGGTCCTTCAAAGGTATCATTGGGTTGTAAATAATACCGATCATACACTGGACACTGAATAGGGGTAACGCCGAGGTCAGGAAAAAATACTGGACGGTTTCCTTTAAAGGATTCACCTTCAGATTTTTGTTGTACTTGATTCGGGGTCATGTTTGGCGTTGGGCCACTGACAATTACTCGCCAGGTTACGGTTTCTAGAGAAATATTATCGATCGATCGATTGTATCTTAATTCGTATTCTTTTAAAAAGGCAGTCTCAATTTCAGGGATACTTAGTTCACTTAATTTTCCATTTGGCATAAGGATAGAAATCTCATGTCCTTGTCCTGTATATCGAATATCCGTAAAGCGTTGGATCATCATATCTTCTTCCTTAATTCCTGCTCTTTTGGCAAAAGACATTCCCTCGTTTTCCATATTGGTCAGCATGGTGTTGACATGAGACCAATCCATATTTTCTAGACGAGAACCATAACTACTAATTTGCTCACAAGCGGTTGGAGAAACTAAAAAGCCTAATGCTGAAGTGACCCCTGCTCCAACCGGAATAATCATTTGTGGTGCTCGCAATAAACGAGCTACGCCAAAAGAATGTACTGGGCCTGCACCACCGAAAGCAATCATTCCATATCTTCTTGGATCTAATCCTTTTTCTAAAATATGAACCCTGGCAGCATTCGCCATATTTTCGTTGACAATACGATGGATGCCTATAGCTGCTTCTTCAATACTAATACCAAGTGGGTCCGCAATATGTGATTTGATGGCTTTTTTTGCAGCATCTTTTTGCAGCTTCATCGTGCCGCCAAGAAAGTAATCTTCATTTAAATATCCGAGTACTAAATCGGCATCCGTTACGGTCGGAAGCTCGCCTCCATTTCCATAAGCGGCGGGCCCAGGTTGAGAAGAAGCACTGTCTGGACCAACCGTTAGCAATCCTAGTTTATTTACTCGAGCAATACTTCCACCACCTGCTCCAATTTCGATCATATCAATAACCGGAATTCTAACGGGTAATCCCGATCCTTTTTTGAAACGCATCACTCTAGCCGCTTCAAATTGATTGGTGATTTCTGGTTTACTATTGGTAATTAGTGAGGCCTTAGCAGTTGTCCCTCCCATATCGAAAGCTAATAGATCATGCGTATTGGTTAGTTTTCCAAAAAACACACCAGCCATTGTTCCACCGGCAGGGCCACTTTCTAATAGTTGGATCGGTGTTTTTCTAGCACCATCAATAGTTGTGAGTTTTCCACTAGAAATCATTATGTCGATAATTCCTTTGAAACCTAAGGTTTTTAATTTTGCTTCTAGTTCTTTTAAGTATTCATCGGTGATGGGTTGAACGTAGGCATTCATAGCCGTAGCAGAAGTACGTTCATACTCTCGAATTTCCGGCATAATTTCAGAAGAAAGACTGCAATAAATATTTGGATATTTTTTTTGAATATAATTACCTACCACTTGTTCATGTTTCGGATTGGCAAAAGAATGCAGAAAGCTAACCGCAATCGATTCTACGCCTTCTTTGGCCAAATCATCCACGATATTTTCTAATTGTTTTTTGTTGAGAGTCTGATGAATTTTTCCGTTTTTATCTAACCGTTCTTCTAAACCTAATCGTAAATTACGAGGCACCAAGGGCACCGGTACCGAGAGTGAAATATCATAAATATCGTAACGCAATTCCCTGCCAATTTCTAATACGTCTTCAAAGCCTTGTGTCGTTATCAAACCGGTCTTGGCTCCCTTTCGTTCTATGATCGCGTTGGTGACTAAAGTAGTACCATGAACGATTCTATCTATTTGGGAGATGTCTAGATTATAGTCCGCTATTAACAGGTTCATTCCATTAATAATTCCAACGGTTGGATCGGGATAAGTGGTAGGCGTTTTACTAAATTGTAATTGTCCATTCTGTTCATTCAACAAGACCAAATCTGTGAATGTGCCACCGATGTCTATTCCTAGTTTCATGGAAATTATTAGATAGTTAGTTAAATAATGAGTCTACTCTAAAAAGTGTTTTTCTCGCAAAGTTCGCAGGACATGTCCCGAACTTGATTCGGGAGACGCAGAGATTTTTTATCGTGTATATCTTTTACTGTAAATTAATTACATATTATATTCAATACTATTTTGTTATATTTTTTCAAATTCCTGACTTTCTGGATTGGCTCAATAGTAATTTGTTAGTACTGCCTAGTATAAAGGTGGATTTAAAATACTAATGGTATTCTTCTCCGCCTGAAACATTCATGGCTTCTCCGGTAATGTAAGCCGATTGTTCTGAAGCTAAAAAAGCAACTGCATTTGAAATATCTTCAACCAAGCCCGTACGACCTAGCGGATTTTTATCTACAATTGCTTGTAAATAATCTTCATAATTTAAACCGAGTTTATCACTGAAAAATTTATTTTGCCAATGGCCCAAACCAGTAGTAATATGATTCGGACAGACGGCATTTACTCGAATCTTATAAGTGCCTAATTCAACAGCATTGGAGCGCGTTAATCCAATCATTCCGTGTTTAGAGGCGGTATATGCTGCTGCAAATGGGAACCCAGACTTTGCCGCTTGTGAAGCGATATTGATAATGCTTCCTCCCCTATTTTGTTTGATCATTTGAATAGCTGCTTGCTTAGAACATAAAAACGCTCCTTTCAAATTGACATCTAACACCGCATCCCAGCTGCGCTCTTTAAATTCTACGAACGGCTCCATGATATACCCTACTCCAGCATTATTGACCAGAATATCTATTCCACCAAAAGCTTCAATCGTTTTGGTCATCAGATTTTCCACTTGCTCTTCAAATCGAATATCACAAGTTACGGCAATGGCATTTCCTCCGGCCGCAATGGCATCCGCTACAATGCTTTCCATTTCTGCGGTTGTCCCGATATGTTCTTCGCCAAAGTCTTTCCCTTTAGCTTCTCCAATATCTGTGATGACAATGTTACACCCCTCTTTCGCCAACCGCATAACAATAGCTTCTCCTATTCCTTTTCTACGCCCGGAGCCAGTGACCACGGCTGTTTTTCCTTTTAAGTTATACATATTTTTCTTTTAAG
>CAZYAC010000237.1:0-5521 GCA_964645475.1 uncultured Saprospiraceae bacterium
ATGTCCGGTATTTTCCGCCACAGCACAAGTTACCTATACTGCCAATGATACCGTAGCCGTTTATCCAGGGCCTTTTGGTTTTGGTTCTAATATGGGCTATTTTCCTCCTTGGGACGATGAAGAGCTAGCTGAAATTGCTGCGGGTAATCCTGCCAAAGGAATTCAAGGTGCAGGAGTACGTAGCTTGCGCCCTGCCCTACCTGAACATTTTTTGGAGCAGTGGGGATATGATCTTCGAATTGAAACCCACGCCTACTATAAAACGCTTGGGATTGAAAATAATACTATTTTTATTGGATACCCATCTCGACCACATCAAGACTCGACTTTTTACTGCTCGGAACGTCCATCCGAGTTATTCCGTAATATGTATGCTCCAATTTGGGATAACGGAGAAAACGGCACTCCTGTAAATGACACTAATTTTTACGCGCTGTACCTATATAATCTGCTGGAAAAGTATGGAGATTATGCTCGTACTTGGGAGATTTGGAATGAACCAGATTTTGACTTTTTTGGAAATGCTTGGAAGCGACCAGGTATGGAAGATAATTGGTGGGAAAACGATCCAGAACCCTGCCAGTATGCCATTCAAGCACCCGTAGAAAATTATATACGGATGCTCCGGATCAGTTATGAAGTCATCAAAACCCTACGCCCAGATCAATTTATTGCGATTGGTGGTCTCGGTTATCCTTCTTTCCTCGATGCTGTTTTACGAAATACCGATAATCCAAATCGAGGAGATGTAACGACAGAATTTCCATTAAAAGGAGGGGCGTATTTTGATGTGATGAGTTTTCACGTATACCCACATATAGATGGTAGTATGCGTGATTGGAATCAAGAACGACTTCGTTTTGATTATTATAGACACTCAGATGCCGCAGTAAATGGTGTGGTAACAAAGAAAAAAGAATTTGAAAAGGTCTTATTAAAATATGGCTACGGCGTCAACATGCCTCAAAAGCATTTTATCATTACAGAATGTAATATCCCAAGACAATCCTTCGGAGAGGCGATTGGTTCGGACGAAGCGCAACGTAATTTTATTATTAAAGCCTTAATCAAAGTACAGGAAGAGTCGGTTCGTCAATTTTGTATTTTCAATTTAGCAGACAGCCGAAAAACGGAAGACGCAGAAACGGAATTTCATCTGATGGGTATGTACGAAAATTTAGAGAATGAGGGAATTTATGAACAAGTACCAAACGATGTTGCCATTGCTTATAAAACCACTTCAGATATTTTATATAAAAAAGAATACGACAAATTAGAAACCCAAGCCCTCCTCCTCCCAGAAGGAGTGCGTGGCGCAGCTTTCAGAGACCAAACCAATCAATTTACTTACGTGCTGTGGGCAGAAACGGTGATAGACCTAAGTGAGCAAGCCACCCAAGCATATACTTTTTCTCCGCTGATTCCAGTTGATTCCATCTATGTAAAGTCTTGGGATCACTCTATCAATCCCGATGAACAACTCATTGTGGGAAGTACTATTCAATTAACAGGCGCTCCTGTATTTTTAGAAGTTAGACAACCTGAAGGCAATAATGTAATTATTGAACGGGACACAACGGCACCAGTCGTTCAGATTCCATTTCGGGTATATCCAAACCCATTTACCGCCTCTGCTAGTATTATTTTTCAACTAGATAGAACCCGTAAAGTATCCTTAGAAGTATTTAATATGGCTGGTAATTTAATCAAGGTTTTCCGAAATAATGAGGAATTATTGCGCGGTGTTTATTCCTATGAGTTTGATGATGCTATTCCGTCGGGTGTTTATGTGGTAAAGCTCACAGTAGACGAAGAAGAGATTTTTTCTAAGGTTCTTAAAGTCCATCAAGAATAATCGAAACAAGTCTGTGACCCATTTTTTTGTCCAGTAATTATATATTTATAAAAAAATTCTCTATCATCGTACTGGAGTAAGTTCCCCTCATGGGGTTTTACTTTGCTTGAACAAGCTGAAGTTGGTTAAAAAAACGAATTACGATGAAAACGAGTATAGTAATATTCTTGACCCTATTTTCCTGGACGCTTACCGCCCAAGCTCCTCCGAACACCAATATCTATCTTTTTGATTTAATAGATACCGATTCTAATAGTTATAAATTAGCTCAACCAAAGTTTTTAACAAACTTCAACGCCAGTGGTTATAACAATCAACCCGTTTTTCTCGGAGATGATAAAATGATGCTGACGGTGCAGGTTCCCGGCGAAAAACAAACAGACTTCTACCATCTCGATTTGACAGATAAAGTAAAAACGCGATTTACTGGTACTTACGAAAGTGAATATTCTTCTGGACTTATGCCTGTGTCTACTATTAAAGATTTTCATATCTCCTGTATCCGTGTAGCTACAGACGAAAATAAAACCCAGTATTTGTGGAAATATCCGGTGGATCGCTCCAGTGAAGGTTCAGCAATATTGGAAGATTTGACAGGGGTAGGTTATTACGCTTGGTCTTCCCCGAGAAAGGTTGCATTGTTCATCGTAGGAGAGCCGCATACACTTGTAGCGGTGGATTTAAAAACAAACGATCAGGTAACCATTACCGCTAATATAGGACGGTGTTTGCGCAAATTTCCGAACGGAGATATTGCTTTTGTCCACATGATTGATGAAAAAACCTGGTTACTTAAAAGACTTAATATGTCCACCTACCAACCAGAACTGGTTACCGCTATGCTAGAAGGTGTAGAAGATTTTACCCTACTTAAGGATGGAACGGTCATCATGGCCAAGGGGAGTAAAATCTATAAATTTAATCGCAACATAGACATCAGTTGGCAAGAAATAGCGGATTTATCCCGTTTTGGCCTACGTAATATTTCACGAATGGCCGTTAATTTTACGGAGAATAAAATTGCTTTAGTTAACGAAAAATAGTTTTGAGTTACGGGTTTTAGGTTATTAAGTTGAATGTCTATTTTAGTTTCTGTAAGAATGATTTCAGCCTGTCTAGCATCTAATAAATTAATTTTATTGCTCCCATGATTTTCACTGACCAAACAAATAAAGTAGTTGAAATCACCACTCCGCCGTTAAGAATTATTTCTTTGGTTCCTTCTCAAACAGAATTATTGCATTTTCTAAATTTAGATGACCAAGTAGTTGGAATCACTAAATTTTGTGTACACCCCAATAATTGGTTCAGAAATAAAACAAGAGTAGGTGGTACCAAACAATATCACTTTGACCGAATCGAAGCATTAACACCTAATCTTATCATTGCCAATAAAGAAGAAAACGATAAAGAACAAATTTTACAGCTCGCAGAAAAATATCCCGTTTGGGTAAGTGATGTAAAAAACTTAACCGATGCTTGTGAAATGATTAAATCCGTTGGAGCGATAACAAATACGACCCTCCAGACAAACAAATTAATAGAAAATATCCAAGAAGGGTTTTTACACCTTAAAAAGCAGGTTGTCAAGCGCCCAAATTTACGGGTTCTTTATCTAATCTGGCAAAAGCCTTACATGACCATAGGTGGCGATACTTTTATCAACGATATGATTGAAAACGCCGGCTGGACCAATTGCTACGCTAATCAAACCCGCTATCCCGTTGTAACTGAAGGAGAGATAACAGACCTTCAACCCGACCTAATTCTGCTTTCTTCCGAACCTTTTCCATTTAAGAAAAAACACATTACAGAAATTTCAAAACTATGTCCAACAGCTGTCATAAAACTAGTTGATGGAGAATATTTTAGCTGGTATGGGAGCCGTTTATTGCAGACTTCTCAGTATTTATGTAACTTAGTACATAGTGCAATAAAAGTATAATAATTTCATTTAAATTATAGAATACTTTTTTGTCCTAATCTTATAAGGCTGCCCGCAATATTAAAAACTAAACAATTATGAAATCCCAAGTATTATTTCTTTTATTTCTTGTCGGCTCGGCTATCTCGACTTTCGCCCAAAATAGATTATCTCAAACTGAGCAACTGGTTGTTAAGTTAAAGCCAGCGGTGGAAGCAGAATCCTTTCTTAATGAATTTATTTCCGATCAAAAATTAACTTATGTTTTCTTCGCTGGCACACCTTCTGTGAAGCGACGATTATCCGTATTGGAATTTGATCCTTACTTTACGGACCCACAAGTACTTATTGATCTTTTAAATAAAAGACCAGAAGTAGACTTTGCTGCCTTTAACGAACAGGCTACCCTCAGAGCGACCCCTAATGATCCTGATTATTCAGAGCAATGGCACATGAACCTTATCAATGCCCCCGAAGTGTGGGATTTTACGACAGGAGGACTAACACCATTAGGCGACACCATTGTAATTGCTAGTCTAGAATCTTGTGATACGCAACACGAGGATATTAAAGATAATATTTGGAGAAACTATTTAGAAATTCCCAATAATGGGATTGACGATGATGACAATGGATATACAGATGATTACGAAGGTTATAATACGATCGATGATAATGACCAACACATAGTCACCTCCCACGGATCAAGAGTTTGTGGATTGATGGGTGCGAAAGGCAATAACGGCACAGGAGTCACTGGCGTCAATTGGGATACTAAAATGATGGTGGTTAGTAATACGCTCTTTATTACTGATATTCTCGTTTCCTGCGAATATGTATTGGACCAGCGAGTGGCCTACAACGAATCCAACGGAGCTAAAGGAGCTTTTATCGTGGCTACTAATTCTTCCTTTGGCTTTGACTTAAGATTTCCAGAAGACAATCCTTTATTTGGCGAGTGGTGTGAGATCATGGATGAAATGGGACAAGCAGGCATTTTATCCGTTGTGGCTTGTAATAATAGTAATATTGATGTAGATCAGGTAGGCGACCTGCCTTCCTTTTGTGAGAGTAATTATATAGTAGTCGTTACCAATACCGACCGACAAGATATTTTACAGGGTTCATTTAGTGGAACAGGAGTGCACATGGACTTATCCGCACCTGGCACCGGATCCTTTAGCACTCGTCCTGATAATCAATATGGAATCATCGGAGGGTCCTCCGCTTCCACTCCTCACGTAACGGGAGGCATTGGGTTATTGTATAGCGCACCTTGTGAAGACTTTGCGAGTTTTACCCAAAACAATCCTGCCGATGCTGCACTCTTCATGAAAGAGATTATTCTCAACGGAACCACTCAACTTCCAGAATTACAAGGAATAACTGTTTCGGGTGGTCGCCTTAACTTAGAAGGTAGTCTGAACTTATTACAAGAGTTTTGTGGCGGTGGCTCTGGCCCCTTAATGATAACTTCTATTACACCAAATCCTTCTATCTCTGGAGATCCAATTGCAGTACGTTTTCAAACTCCGGACGAAGGAATTTACCAAATTCGAATAACGGACGTACTAGGTAGAACCCTATTTAAAGGGGACAAAGCATCCACTACTTTCGGTAATAATTTAGTAGAAATAGAGGCCACTAATTTGGCAACTGGCGTTTATTATTTCACGGTAGAAAATTCTAGAGATTCGAAGACAGAGCCGTTTGTGGTTTATTAGGATAATTAATTAATAATG
>CAZYAC010000237.1:5621-8251 GCA_964645475.1 uncultured Saprospiraceae bacterium
TAATTAATAATGCCATCTAACGTAATTCTATTCATTTAGTAAAATAACTATTTTAAAAAAATGAGAGAAGAGGCATTATTAATTTTTCATTAACTAATTCTTCATTATAACTTACCCAATAATCCCATCAAATAAACACATTTAATAAACTCTCGATTCGTTCCTTCGATTTCCGTTTGTCCAGCAGTTGTATAAAATTCTTCACGAAGGGCACGTAGCGCTCCTTCCAAATAATTGACCATTAGAATTTGTGTTTTTAATTGCATATATCGTTCAACGTCTGAAGATTGTAGGACAGCCAATTTCTTGGAACGAAGTGGTTGGTTGTTAATAAAGTGGTCATAGAGATCAAAAAATTCCAGCGGCGAATATCCTTGAAAATCACGAAGTCTACGTAAAGCTACTTTAGCTGCTTCTTCTGGATTGGCCACCGTACCCGTCGCAGAACCAATCCGTTGAAAAAATCCACGAATACTTTTTTGTAGATTGGTACGCTTGACCTGTTCATCTGCTTTTGGCAATAGGGTGAATTCTAGCAATTGCTGTGCATAGTAACGAGCACGAGCTTCGGGTTTGGCAGGTGCAAAATCAGCGTTAAAATAACTACGCGTTAAATCCTGCATGGTCAAATATCGACCAACGCGCGGTTCGTGCAGTTGGTTATAATAAGTCCGATCTACTGCGTAGGGTGCATATTCATATTCAATTACTTCAATCCTTGACCAAAAATCTGCCGTAAACGGTTCGTCATCCTGACGGTACATCGCTCCCAAATTTGTAGCAGCACACAACAACATATTTTCTCCAATTTGATAATTAGTACCATCAGCCGCCGTAAATATTTTACTGCCTGCAAAAAACGGGTTCAAAGATTTTCGTAAAGCTTCGGGCCATTCTTTTATTTCTTCGATACTGACCAAACTATGAGGTGTGGTAATCGCACGCGTAAATCCAGCTGGAGTGGTATAAGGACCACGCTCTCCAAAACGAATGGCCGTCACCAAACTATTTTTGGTCTGCCATTTATCGGCGGCATGTTCAAAATATTCTCGGTTAGTCAACGCTGCCACAAATTTTAGAAAAGCACTTTTCCCTGTACTTGGCGGTCCAGACAATAAGAGAATACCTGATCCACTCATCATCTGCAATTTTGCCTTGATCATAAACTCTTCCAGCTTTTTTTGAAAATAGGGTGTATCATCAATAAACTCAGGTGGAATAGCAGGCACCTGACGCGTTCGATTTTTTTCGATATCATCGCGTTTCTTTTTTTCCAATATACATCGCAATGCTTTGGTCTGTATTTTATCTTTGGGTAATAAATCTTTTAAGACCTCCGGATCAAATTGGGGAAACGCTGCGACCTTCGCTTCACCCTGCTGAATATCCCAAATGGCTTCTAGCATTTTATAACCATAGATCGGAGGAAGATAGTTTTTTGTATAAGTCAGAAAATCAGGATAATTATTTTCTTGAATTTCGAAAGCACGACCCGCTGCCAGATTTTCGGTGGTATCCGGTCGATAGATTTCCTGATCCGTATCACGAACAAAACAAACAAGAAACCAATCAGCAGTTCCCGGTTTTTCTAACATTTTCAAGTCCCATTCAGGAAAACGGGTAGTAGCTGATTCCAAATCCACAAATAAGTCTGGATCATTTTGTACGTAAGCATATTTACCTTCGTAAGCCACCATTTTTTCAAGGTCGGCCCGATTTCTTTTGAGGATTCGATTTTCCAATCGACGACGTAAATCAAGCGACAATCGCACATCTTTCATTTCAGATTCTACTCGACGAATATCGTTGAGTAGTTCTTGATAGGTAGCGTTACCAGAAAGTTCTACATCAGAAAAACTGCCGGAGTGGTGCTGCACAAAAAAGTCAATTGCCGTTTCAATCATCGTTGCCATCTGTTTTTTAGCCGCCACCGCTTTTTGACGTTTACTTTCGATTTCGAGCATGAGCTGACCGCGTCGTTTGACAACTCGCTGAAAGAGTCTACTTTGGATCGCTGCCGGAGATAAGCTTCGTTGTTCAGCTACATTTTGCAAAACAAAGGGCTGTTTAAGTAGGCTCATCAATTCTAACGCAGCGGGATGTGTAGCTAGCAGAATTTCAAGTTGCCGAAAATCAAAAGTCTCGTCAATTGCTTTTTCAATTTCCGAAATTTCTTCGTTGATAAAATTCTGTAAAGCTGTTCCATCGCTACTGATCTGGCGCGAAAAAGCAAGATTTAATTCTTGCTGAATGGATCGAAACGAGCCCATCACATTTTCGATATTACCAGGATACATCCCGTGTAGTTCTTGCTCATACTGGCGTAAATTATTTAAGATTTCACGATATGCCGCTGGGTCTTCCAATTCATTTATCTCTTCCTGATAGGTACGAACTTGATTGAGGATAATTCGACTCCTTCCCTCTTCTACTAGATTCCGAACTTTACGTTCTGATGGTTTGATAATATTATTAACAATATTTTTTAACCGCTGACCAATCAGCATAATGCCTTCGTTTTCTGCATAGACCGTCAATTCTTCCCCTACATTACGACGAGCAATAGCAATTTTATTTTGAATAGCCAATAAAGCCTCATAATCGTTACCGGCTTCGATGAGTTGGTGTTC
>CAZYAC010000238.1:0-1428 GCA_964645475.1 uncultured Saprospiraceae bacterium
TAATTTATTAAGGTGTTTCTGAATTCTCTAAATCTGATATTTTCGTTTTGCTAAGGAAACCCTTTAGAATCTCCCAACCTTGCCGATAAAAGCTAGGAATATGTGTAAAGGCCATTAAAGCATTTACCTTAAACATCTTCCTCAAAACCATTTGATATAAGGCAAATGATATGCCATAGGTCAGTAAGGTTCCATAGGCGGCGCCGTAGATTCCCATATTCAAAACTTTAATAAAAGCATAATTGAGGGTAACATTCAGCATTACGCCGATTAGGGTAAAGGTGAAGTTGATTTTGGGGCGACCGATGGAATCGAGTATCGTTCCAAATTGAATGGCAAAAGGCAGAAATACGCCGTAGAGAATGGTTAATCGGAGAACAGGTGCTGCATCAAGATATTTTTCTCCTGCAACAATCCAAATGGTGAACTCGGGAATAAGAAATACTACTAAAATGAAGGGTAGAATAATTGCAAGGATGGCACCGACAGATTGTTCGTATAAAGCCTTAATTTTTGTGGGATCGCTTTTATCGGATTGAATGGCACTTTGTGGAAAAACGACAGAGGCTACAGTCATCGCAGGTACATCCACGAGGTTGGTGATCTTAATCGCTGCATCATACAGCGCAACGGCAACAGCATTGGTGTAACTGGCCAGCATCAGCTTATCAATACCCTTGTAGAGCATGGTACTCAGGTTGGTACCGAAGGTAAACTTACCAAAACGGAATAGCTCCTTTACCCAAGCCCAGTCAATTTTATATTCTTGAACCGTAAAATATTTTTTTCCGAAAGAGAAGGCGATGGTACTTCCGATCAATGCTCCCAGCATTTGCATTTTCAACAGGGTACTCAATTCTAAATCCCAACTAGCGAGATACGCTACGAATACATAGCAGAAGAAAATGGCCTTACGAGCAAAATTACTCCAAAAGATCCCTTCAAAAGATAAATTGGCTTGCTGAATAAAATTGAATAAATAAAAAGGTATGAGTACGAAAAGTAATACACAGAATAGTTTAAAAAGATAAGCTAGTTGTGGTATATAGGGGTCGCCCGTTTCTGAGGTTAAAAAATCGGCTAAAAAAGGTGCGGAAAAATATAGACTAGCGGCAAAGCAAGAAGCTACAATTAGGTAAAGCGTAAGGGTGGCTAAGATGATTCGGCCATAGTCTGATTTATTGGCAATAGATAAATACTTGACCATCGCATTCTGAAGCAAACCGACTATTCCAACCTCCACCATGGCGGCGGTGGTCATAAAGGTCACCCAGATGCCCATTTCTGTCTTGGTTAGAATCCGTGCTAGTAAAGCAAAGCCTAAAAAACCAAAAACAAACATGGAACCTTTCTCGAAAAAACTGAATAAACCAGATTTTACGTAATACGATTTTTGCGATTTTTCTGCCACTTAGTGAGTGTGTTAAT
>CAZYAC010000238.1:1528-8238 GCA_964645475.1 uncultured Saprospiraceae bacterium
AAACTAGCTCAAATTACGCAAATCCATTTTATTGAGAATTGCTCCCATAAACTTGTTGCCCAGGTTATTGAGATAATCGATAGACTCTTTATCAATACTTTTAATATCATTTTCCGCGCCAAATACTGCTATCACCTTATCAACGTATTGCGTAAGTTCCTTTGTGTCAGAGTAGTTATTCATGGAAGCACTTTCAAAAAAGATATAATCGTAATGCTCTTCAAGTCCTTCTAAGAATTTATCAAAATCTTTACCTGCAAAAACCTCGGAAGGAGATTGGTAAGAACCTTTGTTACCGATAATGTCTACATTCTCCAAATTAAATGGATCGTGAATCTGTTGTGAAACAAACTCAGATGAAAGGTCATTCTCTCCCAGCAATTTACTGTTGAGCAAATTCTCCTCAATCGTCTGTTTAGACATCTTAGTGAGCGTATTGTTTTTGAAGTTGGTATCTACGATTAGAATCTTCTTATCCTTGATTGTTAAGGCGTGAGCCAGGGTCACAATCAAAAACGTTTTTCCTTCCTCTTTTTTTGTGGAAGTGAAAAGAAAACGATTAGAATTGGATGTTTCAATCAAGTAACGGATATTACGCAAGGATTCCTTAAAAGTATCCAGGGTTTTGTTTTGTCCATTAGAAGAAAATAAATATTTCAAATCTAATTTATCCGTGTTTACGGTGTTCACCGTACCGAGTAAATCAACTTTAGCGAATTTGCGGAACTTACTGATGGAATTGACACTAGTATCAAAGAAGGCCATTAAAAAGATCAAAACAGTAGATAAAACCGCACCTACGATTCCCGCAAAAGCGGATAGTAATAATTTCTTTTTAGATTCCGCTTTTTCTGGCATCCGAGCGTATTCTAGAATTTTTAAAGGTTGGTAGGTATCTTTATTATTTTGTTTTGCTTCAAAATATTTGGAATCTACTGCAATATATTGGTTTCGAGCGATTTCAATCTCAGATTCCAATTTCTGGACAATCGCATCATCCTGTACTAGATTAGCTTGCTTCCCTTTGATACCGGCCAAATCTGCTTCCAGAGTAGCAATTCGTTGAGTAGCCTCGTTAAGGTCCAGGGTGGCTTGCACCTTTTGATCAAAAAGATTGGCTTGACTTTGTTTGTTATCTGGAATATTTTCTTTCGCTTTTTCGAGATCTGCTAGTTTATTAATTTTATCTTTTAGATTTTTCTCAACAAGTTCTCGTCGTTTAATCGCAGCTGCGTCCGTTCCACCAGATTTAATAATAATCTCGTCTAACTCTCTGATGGTTTTTTGCATATTCAATACAGAGGTATTATTATAAACAGAAGATTCTTCTATAGAATTAGTTTCGCCACCTTTTTGTTTGATTAATTTTTCTAGTTCGAGAATATTTGCTCTTAGTGTTGGTACCCGAGATTTTTCCAATTGGAGGTTTTCGTTAATTTTATTACGTCGAGAGATAATGCCTTGAGATTCGTCAGAACCGTCGTAAAGCTTTTTATCGTTTTTGTGGGAGTTGAGTCTGCTCTCCAATGCTAAAAGTTTATCCTTAGCATCTTCGGCTTCTCTTTTAAGAAACTTTTCTTTGCTGCCACCTTCCGATTGAGCATTATCTTTATAGAGGCGGACATAATCTTCAATAAAGGTATTGGTAGCCCAAGTACTTAGCACTGGATTTTCAGATTCAAATTCTACAAATAAGTTATCCGTATCCCCGCTACGACTAATATCTAGGTTATATTTTAATAAATTTTCGTAATCATAGCTTAGCGCTTTGGCTACGTCGTTGAAGACGGCGTACTGACGAGGATTACTAAATTTATAACTGAGATAATCGACTTTGTATTGTAGTGTATCCAATAAGTCTTCGATTTCTTCTGGAGAATAATCTAAATCTACATTTTCCATTTCAGATAGACGACGGAAAGGTTCACTACCTGCCATTAAGGTATCCGCTTTTAGATCATGTAATAATAAACGAGCAGAAAGGAAGTCTATGGTACGACGAGAAGTCATCGCTTCGATCATATTCTCAAAACCCATGTTCACGTAATATTCCATGATCCAAGGTTTCTCTTCCAGAGGGTTTACCCCACGTTGTCCAACAATACTAGTGGTCATGACACCGTTGGATTTATAAGTATCGGCTTTTCGATCGACAAAAAAGTAGGTAGCGATTGTTGCGATGGTCATCACAAGTAGAATCAGCCATTTACGTCTCCAGAGTATGTTAAAAAAATACTGTAAGTCCATATCTTAGTTTGCTGGGCAATTTCTGTGTGGGCAGAAATGCTGAATGAAAAAACTTGGTTAAGAAATTAAGGAGGACAAAATTATTCGCAACAGCTAATGGGAGGAATAGGGCGTGGTGTTATAAAGAGTTAATTTTAGGTTTTTTGATCGAAGATCAATCTAGTTTCTCAAGTAATTTTATAACTTCCAGTCTAATCTGCTAATTAGCACTAACGAATATGAAAGTCCGTGGTGTCCTTCCAAGTTCTTAATTACCTGATTGGGTGCAAAGTACCCATAATAACAAAACATAATAAATTCCCTTCTAATTATCGGTCACCCAATAACCATCACAATTTTAAGTCTTATCATCCACAATAACAAGTATTTAGCTATAATTCTTAGCTAGATAATTTTACGATAACTGCCTTCGATTGTTACTTAAAAGCTATTTTTATAGTCACAGGTTGGTGATCTGAGTATTGAAAATCTAGATCTAATCCTTTTACTTGGAGGGCTTGCAAATTAGGGGAAATTAGAAAAAAGTCGATTAATTTGGTAAAAGTTTGATTTTTGGTGTAAATCTCCCGGGTATCACGGACCGTAGGCACGGTTGGATCGTAAATCCAGCGCCAATTGTCAGGCATCAGTTCGGGGTTAATATTGGCATTTTCTTGCTTTGGCGCATGAGGACGGAAGAAGTTAGGGTCAAAAAAAGGAGGAACCTGGTTCCAATCGCCTCCAACCACTACATAATTGCCAGCAGCATACTCCGCCAGCCAAAGTTCTTTCAGATATTGGGTTTGGAGCTTTTTAATACTTCCATCTTTATCGTAAGCGCTATTATGAATATTATAAACAATCAATTCTTTTCCATTTTTGACGGGGAAACGATGTTCTAATGCGCAACGATCCAGCAAAAATAATCGGTTAGGCCAGCCAAACTTACCAGGTAATTGGAAACGAGTTGTTTGAGTAGATCCATAACGTGCATAGGTAGCCATACCACTGTGGGTATAGCCATAGGTACGCCAAGGTTCCAGTAAAGGAACTGGACTATAGGCCGTGCGTAAGTTATCCCCAAAAGTTGATTCGTAGGATGGGAATAAGTTCCCAATCGCTTCGTATTGATTAATATAGTAGCTCCTTTTAGAAGCGATGTCTACTTCCTGCAAAAGAATTATATCTGCGGATTGGTTCTTAATGGTTTGTAGAATACCATCTGTATTTTTTTTAACAATAGATGCTGGAGGTCGAATCATCATTCCCCCCGAAAGAAAAATACGACCATCCGCATAAAAAAAGTCTGATTCAACACCAAGTCCACCATAACCGATATTCCAAGTTAGAAGATCCAAGGTATCTTTTTCAATGATCTTAACGGAAGCATTTTGATCAGGTGTTACGGCTACCTTTTCATCGGGCTGGTAATCGTTCCAAGTGGCGTAAATCAATACACCTAAAAGGTACAAAACCATAAGAGCCAATAAAATAAGTAAGATTTTTTTTAACATGGAAAACCGATTAGAGAATTTAAAAACTATTTTCCTTCGTCAGCCAATCTCAATAACTCAAAACCCACCAACTCAAAACTCAAAACTCACCAACTCAAAAACCCAGCATATCCTTCATTCCAAAGACGCCTTTTTTGTCAACAATCCAAGTAGCTGCGGCTAGTGCTCCTTTAGCAAACCCTTCTCGGGAATGCGCTACATGTTCCAGCCGGATAGTATCAACGGCTGATTGCCAGTCGATCCGATGGGTACCGGGTACTTGGTCGATGCGTTCCGATAAGATACTCAAAGTCTTAGGATCCTTAGTAAGTTCATTGCGCCATTGATTTTTACTAGATATTTCGGAAAGTAAATCCTCGGCAAGCGTAATAGCGGTACCGCTAGGAGCATCCAGTTTTTGGGTGTGATGAATTTCTGTAAGTTGGGGTTGATAGTTGGGTTGAGTTTCCATCAAGGCGGCGAGTTGTTTATTAATATTGCGAAAGAGGTGAACGCCGATGCTATAATTGGAAGCGTAGAAAAAAGCTCCTTTTTCTTTTTTGCACAGGTCGGAAATTTCTTCGTAGTGTTCGAGCCATCCGGTAGTACCACTGACAATCGGAATACCATTATGGAGACAGAATTTGATGTTTTTAACTGCTGCCGTGGGTTGGCTGAATTCGATTGCCACATCCGCTTTTTGCAGATTTTCTGAATTTAAGGTATGTCGGTTATATTGATCAATTTTTAAGATAAATTCGTGGCCTGCTTTCTGGGCCAATTCTTCAATCTTTTTTCCCATCTTTCCATAGCCTAGCATGGCAATTTTCATATTGTATATTTTTAAAATAGGTGACTTTATCGTATATTTTGCGTCTCAACAGTGGTTTTAATTCTATTAGAGCTAAAACAGGCTCATATCCACTCTTGTTTTTAGAGCTAAATCTTGCTCACATCCACTCATTTGTAATAAACACAAAGACGAAGCATTGCACCCAAACGCAATGCTTTTTTTATACCTAAGAAAAAACTAGTGAATCCTTAGTTTATTGGACTAGCTCTTTCTTTAAAATAGATCGTAGCTTTTCGATTACCTGATCGATCTCCTCCTTGGTATTTAAATGAGAAAAAGAAAAACGGATATTTTTTCTATCTGGTGCGAGGTTCAAAGCAGCTAAAACGTGTGATCCAGCTTCTGCACCCGAACTACATGCACTTCCGCCTGAGGCACTAATTCCAGCAATATCTAGACTTAACAAGAGCAATGCTGCCTTTGGAGAAGGAGGAAAAGATACGTTCAGTACTTTGTAATGACTAAGACCATCATCATCTCCCATAAACTGAATATCTGAAAATTCGGTACTTAGTTTTTCTTTAAAGTAAGTTTTTAACCCACTGATTTTATTTTTGTGTTCGTCCATGTGGCTGATTGCGTGCTGAAGTGCTTTTGCCAATCCTGCAATTCCCACAATATTTTCTGTCCCTCCACGCATATTTCTTTCCTGTGATCCGCCATCCACAAAAGGCCTTACAATATTTTCATTATTAATATAAATAAATCCAATTCCTTTTGGGCCATGGAATTTATGGGCGGAACCAGAAAGAAAACTAATCTTTTCGTGGCTAACGTTGATGGGGAAATAGCCAATTGTCTGCACGGTATCAGTATGGAAAAAAGCTTGATGAGCCTGACAGATATCAGCTACGGCATCAATGTCGATCATGGTCCCAATTTCGTTATTAGAATGCATGAGACTGACAAGGGTCTTTTCATCACTTTCGGCTAGCCATTTTTCTAGGACTTTAATATCTACTCGTCCGTATTGATTAACTGGCAATAATTTTACTTCAACGCCCATCGTTTTTTGGATTCGTTCCAACGAATGAAGCACGCAGTGATGTTCAATAGGAGAAGAGATTATTCGTTTGACGCCAAGATCCCGAACAGAGCATTTTAAGGCCATATTATTGGATTCTGTACCTCCAGATGTGAAGAAAATCTCACCGATAGAAGCACCGATTGCGTTAGCAACTGCTTTTCGAGCCTCCTCAATGGTGGCACGAGCATTTCGGCCTTCGGCATGCAAAGAAGAAGGATTTCCGTAGGTGTTATAAAGTACATTAGTCATTATTTCAACAACCTCTGGTAGCACCGGAGTAGTGGCTGCGTTGTCTAGATAAATTCTCATAATAAATAGTGGTTTGTCTGGTTAAGCTTGGTTTGGGATAGATTCTATGACAAAGGTAGAGTATTAAAGCTAAAATAGAGATATTTTCAATGAAAAATGCGGCTACAATTGTTCTTGTAGTCGCATTTTTACATTTTTCAAAAAAAATATAATAACTAAACAGTCCGAGCTTTTTCTTTCATCAATTCGTTGATATCTGTTCTAATTTTGTTGGCTAAATTATTAGCGATCACCTGTGACGCCGATTCGGTATAAATTCGTACGATCGGTTCTGTATTTGAGCGACGGAGATGAATCCAGCCTTCTTCAAAATCAATTTTCAATCCATCAATGGTATTAATCTTTTCTCGTTCGTATTTTTTTTGTAAACCCATAAAGATATAATCCAAATCAATATCTTCGCTAAGTTCAATTTTATTCTTTGAAATAGTGTAGTTGGGATATGAATTTCTCAAAAACGAAATAGGCTGGTTGGCGTGTGCCAAGTGGGAAAGCATCAGTGCAATACCGACGAGCGCATCGCGTCCGTAGTGTAATTCGGGATAAATAATCCCTCCATTTCCTTCGCCTCCAATGACTGCATTGGTTTCTTTCATTTTGGTAACTACATTAACTTCTCCTACCGCCGAGGCCGTATAAGTTTGACCATGCTTTACGGTTATATCAGATAAGGCACGAGTGGAAGATAAGTTGGATACGGTCGAGCCGGGCGTATGCTTTAAAATATAATCTGCGATGGCCACCAAAGTATATTCTTCTCCGAACACTTCTCCGTCTTCACAAACAAAGGCTAATCGGTCAA
>CAZYAC010000239.1:0-3173 GCA_964645475.1 uncultured Saprospiraceae bacterium
AAGTCGTCAAATAAAAATATCGATCAAAAAATAAAATCGAAAATCGAAAATCACGAGTTCGAATTTTCTGACCATGCATGGAATAAAATGGAAGGCATTCTAGACCCGCCGACCACATCTCGTAGGTATTATTTCTTAATGTCTTTAATCTTTTTTACGATGATGTTATTCTTAGTCTTATATTATATGTTGAGCGGTTCGACCGCCAACCCGATTCCGCCGCCTCAATTAAGTCAGGCCGCCGAATCCACTACTACCATTGCTGTACCGTTGGACACGAGTATTACCGACAAAGCGATTGTCAATAAAACGATTGTCCAAGACCCAGGTGATGAAATTACAATGCTAACGCCGCTACCTCAAAGTGATTTTCAAATCTTAAAACCGCCTTTTAAAACTATTTTTCCACCGATGCCAAAAATAGTTAATACACCCTCAAATTCAACGACTCCCACGAATCCTGAATTTGTCGAAAATCTCAAAAATACTTTAGCCGAACACGAAGCACACTTCTCAACCGAGAAAGTCTATCTTCAGTTTGACCGTAGCTTTTTTGAGCCAGGTGAACAAATTTGGTTTAACGCTTTTTTGCGCGACGCCAATTCTTTGCAGCCAAGCCAGAAAAGTGATATGCTCTATGTAGAATTACTCGGACCGAACGGCAATAAAATTAAAACCCATAAAATCCTCGCCCCAACCGGTGCTGGAAAAGGAAGTTTTAAACTCGATGCGAATGCCGTGGGTGGACGCTACACCGTCAAGGCTTATACGAACTGGCAAAAGAATCAGGATTTGTTTTTTGAACAAAAAATTCAAGTACAAAAACCGGTGCTGCCTAAATTAAAGATGACCCTCGATTTGGCTCGCGAAGCTTACGGGCCCGGCGATGAAGTATCTGCTGATTTAGAATTGAAAGCATTAGACGATCAGCCGTTGGATCAAAAGGAATTTAGTTATGTCCTTTCTTTGGATGGTAAAAAACAGAAAACTTTAAAAGCCAAAACCGATAAAAATGGCAAAGCCAAGATCAGATTTTCGCTACCGAATAATTTAAAAACGACGGATGGACTGGTTAATATTTTAATCGAACATCTTGGTCAAACGGAATCTATTGCTCGTTCCGTTCCCATTATTTTAAATAAAATTGATTTACAATTTTTACCAGAAGGTGGCTATCTTTTAACGAATGTTGAAAACGGACTAGCTTTTAAAGCACTCAACGAATTTGGGAAGCCCGCAGATGTGACTGGAGTTATTGTTGATAAAAAAGGAAATGAAGTAGCGGAATTTTCTACCTACCATCAAGGGATGGGCGCAATGGCTTTCAATCCTAATAACACCCAAGAATATTACGCTCGCATTCTACAACCGGAAGGTATCAAGGAAGAGTATTTGCTGCCGACTGCTGTTGAAAAAGGGTACGGACTACGAGTGATGGAAAATACCGGAGACGAATTGACGGTAGCGATTAACTGCACGGAAGCAGAATCTATGACATTGGTTTTGCAAAGCCGAGGAGAAATATTTGGGTATGTTAGTACCAATCCAGTACCCGGTGTACAAGAGGTAAAGTTATCTACAAAGAACACCAAAATCGGAATTGCACAATTGACGCTATTTGATGCGCAGGAAATGCCGCGCGCAGAACGAATGATCTTTTTACATCCAGATAAAAAGCTATCCGTTGATATTACAGCGGACAAGCCCATGTACCAACCACGTGATGCAGTCAACTTAAAAATTGCCGTACGTGACGATCGCGGTATTCCATTGAGTGGTAAATTTTCTTTGGCGGTTGCTGATGATAATCTATTGTCCTTTGCTGATGACAAACAAGGAAATATTCTAGGATCAGTTTTATTAAACTCAGAATTAAAAGGCACGGTAGAAGAACCTAATTTTTATTTTGACCCAGCAGCGGATCATCCAGAAAAAGATCAGATTTTAGCCTTAGATCATTTGATGCTGACGCAAGGGTGGCGACGATTTGATTGGAATGAGGCAAGGGGGCAAGCTTTAGCAGCCATGCAGTTTTCTAATGAAGAAATGGTGATAGCTGGAGTCGTTAATAATCAATTTGGTGAACCATTGGCTGGTGCATCCGTGGAATTGGTCGGAACAAATCGTTCGGTAATTTCTGATGCACAAGGAGGGTTTAGATTTACCGATGTTACGCCGATAAATGGTAGGGTGCAGATTGGTGTAGCAAAAGATGGAGCACGGAAGAATCAAAATATAGGTGGATTTGATAATAATATAAAGGTTACTGTTTTTGAGAATAAACCCATTGATATAATTCCATCGATAAAATCTGCCTCAGCAACAAAAGTCACCGGAACGATTACAGAAGCCACACAAGGAGAAACATTAATTGGTGCAAATGTTTTGTTTACTAAGAATGGTCAATTAGTGGCAGGCACTGTCACCGATTTTGACGGTAACTTTGAATTAGAGATTGAACCAGGAGCCTATAATATCCAGATTTCTTATACTGGTTATATGGCTTTGGATGGTCGCCTGGTAGTAAAGGCTGGTAACGAGAATAAGATAAATCTGGCGATGGATGAGGGTGCTTCATTAAGCGAAGTAGTTGTTATGGCAAAGTCAAAAAGAAAACGAAGAAAAAAACGTAAAAAATCCGCTTCCTCAAGAGTTAAGAAGTCACAAGACATAAAAAACCTTCCCACTAAAAACGTAGATGCCATCGCTGCTACTGCTGCCGGATTATCCCAAGAAGACGAAGGAGACAATGTCGTAGTTCGAGGCTCACGGGCAGATGCACCCCTCATTTTGGTCGATGGCGTAAGAGTAGTGATGGATCAAGTACTTGCGGGAAATCCAGACATGCTGGGAGAGGTGTTGGAAGAAATTCCTGCTGCGAAAGATAAATTGAGTCCTGAAAAACCTGTGATTGTTGACAAAGGCACTATCAACGGAAGAACGTTTAAAAATGGTAGAGAAATTAATCACCAAACCGTAACCGCGTACCGCCAATGGGGATTCCACCTACCAGAGGAATTTTATGCGCCCGCTTATGAGCAAAAAGAACAAGCGGTTCCTAGCGGACAACGGACGGATTTCCGAAAAACACTCTATTGGAATCCGGAAGTAGAAACCGGAATGGATGGTACGGCGAACGTAAGCTTTTATACCTCTGATGCCTTGACGAGTTT
>CAZYAC010000239.1:3273-8228 GCA_964645475.1 uncultured Saprospiraceae bacterium
GGAGGATTCAAAGATCAGATGACGGAAAAAATAGAAATTCTGTCGAGAGGATTTCCAGTAGATCAAGGCTTTACGAGTCAGGAATTATCGCAGACGTTTACTTTGAATCTAGTGGCCCCTGTCAAAGGCTCCATCAATCTTACGCTCAATGCACAAACCTCGCTGGATCAGCAATTACAAGCGGATTTAAAGCGGATGGTACGACAACCCCGTGGATGTTTTGAACAAACTTCTTCGTCCAATTATCCAAATCTTCTGATTTTAGAATATTTGAAATCGACTGGAAACTTGGACCCGCAAACCAAGAAAAATTTAAAGAATCATTTAAAGTCAGGATACAATCGACTAACGGGTTATGAAGTATCAGGTGGAGGTTTTGATTGGTTCGGTAAACCACCGGGACACGAAGCGTTGACGGCATATGGAATCCTACAGTTTACGGATATGAAACGCGTTTTTCCGGTTGATCAAAAAATGATAGATCGCAATGCTAAGTGGTTGTTGGATCGTCGCAACGGCGAAGGAGGCTGGTTGTTGAGTAAGCGTGGGTTGCATAGTTGGAAATCCAATGATCCGGTGTATGATGCGTATATCGTTTGGGCGTTGACTGAAGCGGGAATGGGAAAGCAAATCAAAAAGGAAATTGAAAAGTCAGCGAAGGAAGCATTGTCTTCTAAAGATCCGTATTTACTTGCACTCTTGGCAAATACTTTCTATAAAATGAAAGATAAACGAGCAAAGCAATTTTTAAAACTACTATTGCAAAAACAAGAAGAAGACGGAAAGTGGAGTAGATCGGCTAATACGGTCGTGAATTCACGAGGTGCTTCTAAAAACATCGAAACAACAGCCTTGGCTGCCTTAGCGATTATGCAAGATGATGAATCTCACGCCCAATTATTATCTGCTATGGATTTTATTCGAAATGGTAAATCAAAGTACGGATATGGTTCTACACAAGCCACGGTATTAGCGATGAAAGCAATGGTGGTTTACGCTCAAACGGTAGACAGTGGACAACGGACTGGAACGATTAAAATATCCATAAATGGGAAGAAAGTGCGTGAGCAAAAGTACGGAGAAAAGCTGGGTGAAAATGTGAAATTGGATAATCTAGCTCAGTATCTAAAGACTGGAAAGAATAAAGTAAAAATTAGTTTTTCCAATACCGAAAAGGCCATCCCTTATTATCTCGGATTGCAATATCATACGTTGCTTCCCGTGAACGACGAGGATTGTGCACTCAAACTTTCTACAAAACTGAAAAGCAAAAAAGCCAAAATGGGCGACCAACAAAGATTGGCGGTGAGTCTGAAGAATACCACCAAAGAAGCAGTGACCAATCCCATCATCAAATTGGGTATTCCTGCTGGGTTGAGTGTTCAGGCTTGGCAGCTAAAAGAAATGGAAGAGCAAGCCGTCTTTGATTACTATGAATTATTTGATGGGTATTTGGTTTTCTATTTTAGAGAATTGGGTCCGTCTGCTAGTAAGGAAATCAACTTGGATTTGAAGGCAGATATACCTGGAGAGTATTCAGCAGCAGCGTCTTCTGCCTGGTTGTATTATGCGAATGAGGCGGTGAGTTGGAGTAAGGCGGAAGCGATTAGAGTGGAGCGGTGATTCTAATTCTTTAATTAAGAATGAATGAGTTAAGAATTAATAATGCCTTCTAACGTGTAAAGATGTTAGAAGGCATTATTAATTACCTAATTCTTAATTTTTCATTCTTTTTCTAAAAAGCATTACCATTTATGATTTCAGATTTTTTTTCCTTTTTATTTTTTTTACCAAACCTTTCTTGATAATCGACGATACTCTGTTCCACAATTTGTAGTGCTACGAATTTAGATTGGAACTCTTCGATCACGACCGTTTTATTTTCCAATTTTTTATAATCTTCAAAAAAGGTTCGTAGTTCTCGGGTAAAGTGAACTGGTAATTCGCTGATGTCATTGATGTGATTTACACTCATATCACCTTCGGCTACTGCGATGATTTTATCATCTGCTTCACCGTTATCCACCATCCGCATTACGCCAATGACGCGGGCATCTACCAAACAAAATGGGACGATATCTATTTGAGACAAAATTAGAATATCTAGTGGATCATTATCATCACAATAGGTTTGTGGTATAAATCCATAATTGGCTGGATAATATACGGAAGAGTATAATACTCGGTCCATTTTTAATAGGCCGCTGTCTTTATCTAGTTCATATTTCGCTCGGGAACCTTTAGGAATTTCGATGACGCCTGTGACGTACTCAGGAGTATTAGGGCCTGGCTTGATAGCGTGCCAAGGATTTTTTAGTTTTTTATTTACTCTTTCTGACATTGTCTGAGATTGTGTTAGTAGTATATTTGAAAATAGATTCTGGTAGGTTGGGGTAGTGTAAGGTTGAAGTAACAAATCTGGTACCAGATACCTGTTTATATATCATTTAGGACTGCAAATATACGCTATTTGAAAAGACGGAGGAATGAAATAATTGCTTTCTTCCGTAATTTTCATCCTTATTTATTTATCACCTATTGACCAACTACATGAACGCCTCTGATTCTAGATTGACCAAAACTCAAACTATTCGTGGAGACCACTTCTGTTAAACTCCAGCTAGATACAGAAGCACAAATCCCATTCATATCTATGTATTCAATTAATTGAAAAATAGAAGATCCAACTTCCTTGCTTACCTTGCGTAGATTAAGTGCATCTGGATCGGTGGCATTTGTTGTCTTTTTAGTAATTAAACAAACAATACCGTAGCTACCTTCCATATTAATAGAAAAACTAGGCGTATCACTTTTTTCAATAATTTGATTTAACCAAGTCAATAAATATATTTTTTTATACCCTGTCGGAATGACAGGACTGTCGAGATGTTCGGCAGTTATCATCACTTCATCGGCTGCTAAATCTACGGTGGCTGCGCTCCCTTGCATGGTTCCGGCATTGGCTTGGCAACGATCTCCTGTGGTGGTGACTACAATGGTGGCAGGTGCTCCCGCTAAGTCTGAACAAAAGTTCGAAGTAGCCAGTTGCTGACGCAGTTTTTCGAGTGTTGTTTTGCCCAACGAGATTTTATTATTATCGAAATATCCCGATACTGACTCGTGTTGGAAATTAGCGACCATAGGATAAATATGATAGGTGCCAGGTTTCCCGATCATAAAGGTTGGCAGTAATGCGATGGCTTCAATGGTTCCGGTTTTTTCACTGACCAAAAGATATTGTACGTCCGTATAGTAATCCGAATTAGCCGCATCGGTCGTAGTGGCAGAAATAGTAATATTTTCATTATTGTAAAACAATTGATTTTTATCTGGCATTAAATTACCAGCGTATGCATTACAAGTAGCGGCGAGGGATGTTGCTAATTTGTCAATCATTTGTTGATCCATATCAGCAGCATCTTGATCGAAGATTAAGGCAGCAGCAGCGGGAAGTTCTGCCGTTCCATAAGCTAATTCATCAGACGTATTATCCGCCATAATCGCATCGGTATTTGCCATTGGATCTTCAGGAGTTGCCACGGGATTAAAACCAGCGGGTACCAATTTATCAACGGTAATATAGTTTGCTGATTTTTCGTAACAACCTTCACTAATAGCACCCATCATAAAGTCGCCTGGTTTAATTTTAAATTCTCCCGTATAGCTATATCCATAAACTCGATATTCTCCAATATCAAAATCATTGAAATTGAATTTTTCTTTGGCGAGTCCGATTACTCTACGACGGTAATTGGTTACCACATACATAAACTTAGTCTCCGTATTTTCTGCCGTTTGAAAATTCAGTAGCGGACTTTTAAATTCTGTAATCGCGATATACTCTTCTTGATTACTGGCAATACGCTGTGGGGTTAAATCGGCGTAACTGATGCGAACAGAATTTTCAGAAAGAGAGAAACAATCGTTAGAAAACTTAGCTTCGGAAATCAACACATCTACCGGACGCTGTGGTTGACCGGAGTAGGAAACTCCCCATACTTGATAATTACCACGAGGAACTTCTGATAAATCAATAGAGCGATCCTCTGAATAACCAAGAATTAGTAGCTCTTCATTAGTAATGACATAAACATATTTATCGGTTGCTAGCTCACTGTGTTTTAGATGAATGAGCGTTCGACTATTATTTTGTTTACAAACATAACGATGCTGAGATCCATCTAATAAACTCAGACTTCCGCCCTTAGCTGGACAATCGCCCGCAAGTAGAGTAGTCGTAAATAATAGGCTGAAAATCAGCGTAATAAGTGTTTTTAATTGACTTTCCTGGTACATATACGTATTCCTTAGGGGGTGTTGTAAATGCTTTGCCGTGGTGGTTAGCAAAGGAAAGTTCTGATTCAAATTGTAAGTAAAAAATAACAATACCAGAGGAGAATAGGCGTACTCATAGTATATTTTAATATTATTTTTAATTATATACGAAATTAAAAATGGGATAGTTACGGAAGAATAGTTAAAATTTTGGGGAACTTTGATTTCGAAATCTGGGTTATTTTGGCATGAAAAAATATGCCATTTCAGATATTCATGGTTGCGCCAAAACCTTTAAGGCTTTGCTCGACCGTATTTCGTTTTCTCTTGAAGACGAGCTCTATTTGCTGGGCGATTATATTGATCGTGGACCGGATAGTAAGGGGGTGATTGATCATATTTGGCATTTGCAGGAAACGGGACATTTTGTTCATTGTCTTCGTGGAAATCATGAGCAGATGTTTTTACACGCTATTGATGCTAGGGAAGAGTTGTTGGGGATCAATGAGACTAGAGGATATTCGGAAACCATTGCGAGTTTTGGTACGTCGAATATTGATAATATTCCAAAATCCTACATTAAGTGGATGAAAGGGTTGGACTTTTATTTTGAAGTAGATCAGTATATCTTAGTACATGCTGGATTGAATTTAAAATCCAAAAATCCTTTTGAAAATAAA
>CAZYAC010000240.1:0-8221 GCA_964645475.1 uncultured Saprospiraceae bacterium
AAACATTCCTAAATAAATCCGATTTTTAGTGCCTTTATTCTTTCCCCTAATAGATAAATTCAAGTAACTTTACCTGTCCGATTGTTTACAATCAGACAGATTTTTGAGTTTTAAAATATTCAGAACGAAAATTTGTTTAAAAAAATCAATACTATGACTGTTGACGTTATTTTGGGATTACAGTGGGGAGATGAAGGAAAAGGTAAAATTGTTGATTTTCTCGCTGAGAAATATGACATCATCGCCCGCTTTCAAGGAGGTCCGAATGCCGGCCATACACTGGTTTTTGATGGTAAAAAATATGTATTACATACGGTACCTTCAGGTATTTTTAGAAAAAATCAAATCAACGTCATCGGAAACGGAGTCGTCATTGACCCCATCACGTTGACCAAAGAAATCGATAAGTTAATTGCCGCAGAGGTAGACTATAAAGACCGATTATTAGTCGCTAGAAAGGCACACTTAATTTTACCAACGCACCGATTTTTGGATGCGGTGTCAGAAGCCGCTAAAGGAAAAGCAAAAATTGGTTCCACCCTCAAAGGAATCGGACCTACTTATATGGACAAAACAGGTCGTAATGGTCTTCGCGTTGGTGATATTTTATTACCCAATTTTAAGGAAAAATACGAAGCACTCAAAGCGAAGCATTTGGGAATTATCAGCAGTTTGCCTTCTATAGAATTTGACTTGGAAGGAGAAGAAGCCAAGTGGTTTGAATGCCTGAGCATTCTCCGAGAATTGCAGCACGTGGATAGCGAATATTATATCAACCATGCCCTCAAAGCAGGCAAAAAAATATTAGCAGAAGGCGCACAGGGTTCCATGTTGGATATTGATTTTGGAACCTATCCTTATGTGACTTCCTCGAATACTGTCTCCGCTGGCGTTTGTAACGGACTCGGAATTGCTCCCTCCCGCATTGGCGAAGTAATCGGTATTACCAAAGCTTATTGTACCCGTGTAGGTGGAGGACCTTTTCCAACGGAATTATTTGACGAAACGGGAGAATTCTTGCGAAAGGAAGGAGCCGAATTTGGTGCCACGACTGGACGACCAAGACGCTGTGGTTGGATCGATATCCCACAGCTTAAATATACCATCATGCTCAATGGGGTGACTAAATTAGTCATCACTAAAATTGATGTTTTAAACAAACTAGCAGAAATTGCCGCCGCTACGCATTATAATTATGACGGAGCCTCGCATGCAGAATTACCATACGACCTTTGCGGAATAGAGATCATCCCCGAACTAAAATCTTTTAAAGGTTGGGAAAGCTCGCTCGAAGGTGTTACTGAATACCAAGCATTGCCAGCAGCTGCACGCGATTTTCTCGCCTACCTAGAAAAAGAATTAGAAACCCCAATTGCCATGGTTTCTACAGGGCCAGAACGGAAAAAATTGATTGTACGAGATGCGAGCGTAGTCGCTTAGTTTTGTTGAATCGTTGAATCGTTGAACTGTTGATTTGTTGATTTGTTGAATCGTTGAGAAAACCATGAGTCATCGCATAAAATCTAAAGATTGTGAATGTAATAGAGCTATTAGCCTTAAGCTGTAAGCAATAAGCCCTCTCAACCGCGTATAATACGCGAATGGAGAGGGCTTATTACTTATGGCTTACCACTTTTATAAGTGCATTCAAAAATAGTACTAACCTCCTCTTAACATGCTTTAAAATTCGGGATGAGATGACTCATATACACGTCAGCAGAGGCATTATTAATTCTTCATTAACTCATTCTTCATTAATCTTCCTTCTCCAAAAAGCGGGACAAGACGCCGGGATGAGCAGCCAAAAATTCGTTGAGTCTTTTTTGGCTAATGACGCAATAGATTTTTTTCCCAAATTTGCCTGGTTTATCAAAATAGATATGTAGGGTTCGAAAAAGTAAATAATCTTTTTCATCTATTTTGGCAATGTTGTGCCAAGGATAACGATAGGTTTTAAAATAATTGGTCGCGTAAACGAAATCCGTATCCATTTCAACTCTTTTCAACCGCAGTAATCCCCAATAAAGGAAAGTTGCTCCAGCCAGAAAGAACAAAGTCAATCCTATTTTTGCAGACATATCAGGGCCAGCGCCATCTGTACTTGGTACGACCCAAGCGGCGATGGTAAATGATCCGAAAAAGATCAACCAACAAATTGGAATAGCAAATTTTAGGAGTAGGGTAGCGTTGGTAGAAATATTAATCATTCGCTTCCTGTTTTCTTTTAGCCTCCATGCGTTTTGCGATGAGAATGCTTACTTCGTATAAAAAGAATAATGGTATTCCAATTAAAAACTGAGTCACTACATCCGGTGGTGTGATAAAGGCAGACAAAACCAAAATTAATACAATAGCATGTCGGCGGTATTTGCGCATAAAGGCAGCACTGATGAGTCCTACCTTTGCCAGGAAATAAACGAGAATAGGTAATTCAAAAATGATCCCGACTGGAAGGGTAAACATGGTGAGGTAATTTACATAGGAAGTAATACTTACTGTACTTACGGCTCCGACATCGTATCCCGCTAAGAAACTAACTGCCACAGGAGCTACCACAAAATACCCAAAACAAACACCCGTTAAGAATAAGAAAGAACAGATAAAAACCATTCCTCGAGCTGCCTGCTTTTCGTTATCGTATAGTCCTGGTTTTATAAACTTCCACATTTCCCAAAAAATATAAGGAAAGGAAATCGTCAATCCTAAAAAGAAAGATGCTTTAAGATGCACAATAAAAGATTCTCCCAGCCCAACGGTAATCAGATCAAATTTTGGCGGAGTGAAGCAAAGCCCATCCGTGAGACCACACAGCATTCGGTAGGTCGGAAACCAAGCTTCTTTAGGCCCGGCAATCAACGTATTGAAAACAAAATCCTTCGCTAGAAAAGTAATAATTCCAAAAAGAAAAATACTGGCTACCGAACGGACAATATGCCAACGTAGCTCTTCTAGATGATCTAGAAAAGACATCTCCTTCTCTTCTGCCGGAACGGGAAGATTATCGGGACCCAACTTATCTACATCAACCTGATCTAGCGGCATTATCTTTTGTTTTACTCAAAGTAAGAACAGTCTTACTTCGAAACAAGTTTGTTTATTAATTGTAAAAATAACAACTTCTAACAAAAACGGGAAGATCGCCGAATGATCTTCCCGTTATTTGATGTCGAAATTTTCAATTTCTACTACCCACGACTCCTTAGACGAATAATGGGACAAATGATTTCTTCCAGCGAGATACCTCCGTGCTGAAAGGTATTATTGTAATATTTATTATAGTGATTATAATTATTTGGATAAAGGAAAAACTTATCTTCCTTCGCAAATATAAAGGTAGAACTTACATTCGGTCTTGGTAAACCTACTTTTTGTGGATCCCGGAAATCGAGTACATCCTTGGGATCATAATCTAAGTTTCGACCTACTTTATAACGCAAGTTGGTGGTAGTCTCCTTATCACCTACTACACGAGAAGGTTGCTTGACCCGGATAGTACCATGATCCGTAGTGATGATTAGATGGATATCGCGTTCCGCAATTTTCTGTAAAGCAGACCAAATCGGAGAATGGATAAACCAAGATTTGGTGAGCGAGCGGTAAGCTGCTTCATCACCGGCCAGTTCTTTGAGAACTTCCATTTCAGTTCTGGCGTGAGAAAGCATATCAATAAAATTATAGACCAACGCAGAAAAGTCGTTGTTCAGATAATTATGGATATTATCGTTTAGTATTTTAGCTTTACTAACGTTGGTAACCTTAAAATAATCCCACTTAATTTCTTTACGGAAAGTTCGGTTGATTTGCTCTCCTAGCAAATCTTTTTCGTGCATATTTTTACCCCCTTTTTCGTTGTCATTATACCACCAGTCTGGAAAATGCTTGCTGATATCTCCTGGCGTCATACCAGAGAAAATGGCGTTGCGACTATATTGAGTAGTCGTGGGTAAAATACTATAGAAAAAATCTTCTTCTTCGATTCGGTAGAGTTCTGAAACGATGGGTTCTATCACTTTCCATTGGTCAAAACGCAAATTATCAAGCAAGAGCATGACCGTAGGAACACCATCTTCTACAATCGGGAACACTTTTTTACGGAGCAAGTTATGCGACATGATTGGGCCAGCTTCTTCGTCTTTATTATTTACCCAGCTTTCATATTTCTTAACGACAAATTTGCTAAAGCCTGCATTGGCTTCGGTTTTTTGCATCGAAAGAATATCTCCTAGTTCTTCTGCCTGAGAAGAATCCATCTTTAACTCCCAATTGATAATCTTTTTATAAGTTTCAGTCCATTCTTTATAATCCAATCCGCTATTGATATCCATCAGGATTTGACGAAAATCTTGTTGATAACCAGAGGCCGTTTTTTCACGGACCAATCTTTTATTGTCAATAATTTTCTTTAGTGTCAATAAGATTTGATTAGGATTAACGGGCTTGATTAAGTAATCAGAGATTTGCGAACCAATGGCTTCTTCCATGACATTTTCTGCTTCGTTTTTGGTAATCATGACCACTGGAAGAGAAGGGTTGGTTGCTTTTATTTTGGAGAGGGTTTCCAGTCCTGTGATCCCCGGCATGGATTCGTCTAGAAAAACCACATCAATATCATTGGTGGTTTCACATTCTTCGAGCGCATCGTAACCATTGCTAACTGTTAGTACCTCATATCCCCGTTTTTCTAAAAACATCATTTGAGGCTTTAATAAGTCAATCTCGTCGTCAGCCCAAAGAATTTTAATTTTTTCCATTTGTTCTTTTTAAATATGTGAAGAAAATAGTTAGTTAATGTAATGGTGTAAAGTTATAAATGAAATTTTTATGGAAAACACTGAAAATTAGTACTGGATATTCACCAAAATTGGGAAAACACCATACTGGCCGGAAAGATAAACATTTAACGAGTGTTAATACCAGCTTATTTTAAACAATTGGGACTTCTAGTTAATCAGGGATAAATTTTCTGAAATTTTCCAAAAATTCAACTTAAAAAACAAAGCAAGGATGCAACCAAACTCAAAAATCTACCGTCTTCCCAAAACAAAAGGCAAAGAAAGCTTTGCTGGATTCCGTTTTATAGCGGATTTGACATAGACTACATAAAGGTTTTCTATCATTACCTATAAGAGATTTTGTATCTTTGCGAGTGGAAAAAGGAGGATTTTCTTATTTATTATCCACTTTGACCCAACGCAAAATATGAGCAAAAGCAAAATATTCAATGATCCGGTTTACGGATTTGTTACCGTACCTTACGGTATTCTCTTCAATCTGGTAGAACACCCTTATTTTCAACGGTTACGACGGATAAGTCAATTAGGACTTACCTCTTATGTTTATCCTGGTGCCTTACATACCCGGTTTCATCATGCGTTGGGTGCATTGCATTTGACTAGAGAAGCAGTTAAAGTACTGAGAGACAAAGGCGTAGCGATTTCTAACCAAGAAGCGGAAGGAGTTGCCATCGCTATTCTATTGCACGATATAGGACACGGTCCTTTTTCTCATGCACTAGAACACACTTTGGTGAATTTACATCACGAAGAACTCTCCTTACTTTTTATGGAGGACCTTAACAAAGCGTTTGATGGCGCCTTGGAAGTCGGTATTCAGATATTTACCGATCAATATCCTAAGCATTTTTTGCACCAACTGGTTAGTAGTCAGTTAGATATGGATCGGATGGATTATTTGAACCGCGATAGCTTCTTTACTGGCGTATCAGAAGGAGTGATTGGTTACGATCGGATTATTAAGATGCTGAATGTTGCCAATGACGAACTGGTCGTAGAGGAAAAAGGAATTTACTCCGTTGAAAAGTTTTTGATTGCTAGAAGAATAATGTACTGGCAAGTCTATTTACATAAAACCTCATTAGGTACAGAGCAATTGTTAATACATACCTTGCTCCGCGCCAGAGAAGTATATAACCGAGGAGAACGCTTCGCGGTTTCAGAACATTTGACATATTTTATGGGAGAAAATGTGCCGATCGCAAATGCAGCCGATAAGGCAATTTTGAGAAAGCACTTTGCTCAACTGGACGATGTAGACATGTTATATGCCATTAAAAAATTTACCAAAAGTAAGGATGAAATCCTGGCATTTTTGGCGAATGGTCTACTGAATAGAAAATTATTTCGCGTTGAGCTAAAAAAAGAACCGTTTAAGGGTGACTATTTAAAAAACATTCGTCAAAAAGTCGTTACCAAATTTAATTTGGAAAACCGACTGGACGAAACAAAATTTTTAGTTTACCACGGAACCGAGTCGAATAATGCATACAATGCCCTGAAAGACGAGATAAAAATCCTTTCTAAAGACGGAAGCGTAAAAGCTTTATCGACCCTTTCCGAACATAATTTATCTTCTGGAATTATAAAGAAGTATTTTTTGTGTTATCCCAAAAATTTGATTTAACTTTGTGCCCGAATTGAGGATTGATGTGACAGAGTATTAGAAGATATTCGAAGGTAACTTATTGAGACTACAGAGATAATTAAAAGGGTTTCCAAGACGATACCCATCTAAGAATTAAACATATTTTTACTTAAATAATTTTTTTTAATCAAAACCAATAATTTCACATGAAAAGATTGAACGTTATCCTTTCAGTAGCATTTATGCTTTTTGCGTGTGCAGCATTTGCACAGCCAGAAGTAGAAATTCCAAACCAGAAGCCTGGTTCTTGCTACGCAAAATGTCTTATCGCTGATGAGTACACTACAGAAACTGAGCAAATTCAGGTAAAAGCTGCTTCTTCTCGAGTAGAAACTATTCCTGCTGCTTACGAATCTGTATCTGAACAAGTATTAGTAAGAGACGCTTCTTCTCGTATCGAGCGTGTTGCTGCTGAATACGAAACACAGACTCAGTCATTCGTTAAAGGTTGCCCATCTGGTTACGCACCAGAAGGTGGTAATTTAGTTGCTGGTGGTAACTGTGTTCGTTCTATTCCAGTTCCTGCTGAATACGAAACAGTAACTGAGCAAGTATTAGTAAAAGATGCTTCGTCTCGTTTAGAAGTTGTTCCTGCTGTTATGGAAAATGTAACTGAGCAAATCCTTGTTAAGCCTGCTTCTTTCCGTACATCTACTGTTCCTGCTGAGTATGAGTCTATGACTGAGCAAGTACTAGTAAAAGAAGCTTCTACTCGTATCGAAAGAAGACCTGCTAAGTACACTACAGAAACTGAGCAAATCGAAACGGCTCCTGCTGCTACTAAGTGGGTAAAGAAAAGAGCTGATCGTAACTGTTTATCTGCTGACCCTAACGACTGTTTAGTTTGGTGTCTAGTTGAAACTCCTGCATCGTACCGTACCGTAACACGAAAAGTTCGTACTGGTTGTGATGACGGTTGGACTGACAACGGTGACGATTGTATCAGAACTGTTGATATTCCTGCTGAATATTCTACTCGTACTTATAACAAATTAAAGGCTGCTGCTTCTACGCGTCAGACGGAAGTTGCTGCTGAGTACAGAACGATCACTAAGTCTGTAGTTAAAACTCCAGCTTCTACTCGTACTGTTGATATTCCTGCTGAATACACAACTCGTACTGTTCGTAAATTAAAGAACGCTGCTTCTACTCGTACCGAAACTGCTCCTGTAATCATGGGTAGCTACACAACTCGTGTACGTAAAGGTTGTCCTTCTGGATATACGGAAGATACAAGTGGTGGTGGAAACGGAGACTGTATCCGTTCTACTGATATTCCTGCTGAATACACTAGCCGTTCTTTCCGTAAATTAGCAACTCCTGCGTCTACTCGTACCATTGATATTCCTGCTGAGTACACTACTGTTACTCGTCGTGTATTAGTGAAAAAAGGTGGATTCACTGAGTGGAGAGAAGTTGTTTGTGCTGATCAAGTAACTAACGTTACTGTTCGTAAGATCCAGGAAGCGCTACGTAGCCGTGGTTACGATCCAGGACCATCTGACAACGTAATGGGTGCTAGAACTAAAGCTGCTTTAGTTAAATACCAAAAGGATAACAACTTACCAGTTGGTAACCTTGACGTAGAAACTATGAAGTCTTTAGGCGTTAGCTACTAATCACTGAAATATTACCCGCAAGGGTTTAGATAAAAAAGTCCCGCAATCAGTTTCTGGTTGTGGGATTTTTTATTTGGTAGAAAAAGGATTGTTCTTCTTTTACAACTACTGTTCATCAACTTCTTATAGATCAGTTATGGTAGAATAGACAGATACCTAAG
>CAZYAC010000241.1:0-8208 GCA_964645475.1 uncultured Saprospiraceae bacterium
AAAATAATCGAGTTATGCGTTCATCAATCCTCCTATTTTCTTTCCTATTTATCACTAGTTATTTCGTCCAAGCCCAAAACTGCGCTGGGCTGATCGTCGAGAATAAAACACTAGGAAATTCCCAAATTTTAAAATCGAAAGATCAAACCATCGTCATCAGAGGTACCTATAGTTATAGTATGGAGTTTAGTACTTCAGCCAACGGAATTGTAGCCAAGGTATACTCAAATGGAGGAGTGGAGTTTAATCAGGATGATGAGATTATCTTTATGGACAACGTCAAGAAACGACAAAGTTACCGTTTTGTAGAGATGGGAGAAGTAAAAAAATCGGGTAATACCCCAATTTTTATTAATACGCTTCAATTGGATATGGCGGCCATTGATTGGTTTGCCAACTCCCAAATTAATACCTTGTATCTACGAAATAATGTGACGAATAAGATGCTGAAGTTAACAGTAACGTCTAATCGGCAGGCTGGTTTTAAAAATCTGGCAAAATGCTTTAACTCATCTCTGGACCGAGGTAAAGTAAATGATGTTAAACTAACCAATAATAATTTTTCTCCTAAACGGAATGCTGGTAGTTCTGGACCACCGATTAGCGCTACCTCTTCTGGTGGCGGTCGTCGAGTAACCGATGTTAGTTTATTGAATGATAAAGAGCTGGCAGATTTACGACAGGAATTAGCTACTATAAAAGAAAAATTACGCGCTGAAATAAAATTAGAACGAGATAAGGCAGATAAAATAAAAAGCCAGTTGCAAGATGAAGTGGCGCTAGCAAGAGAACAAGCCGCTTTGAAAAAATCTGAATTTGCACAAGAGGTATTGGCCTCTCGAGAAAAGTCTAATCAAGAAATGGGTAAATCCCAACAAGCGGTCGCAGAATCCGTTCAAGAAGCGCGTTCTAAAGCGGATTTGGAAATTGAAAAAATAAATAGCAATGTCGTAGAAAGCCGCAAAAAAGCAGATGCTGAAGTTGCTAAAGCTCAATTAGAAAGTGCTCAAGAAGTAGCTGCTGCTCGAGAGAAAGCAGCGCTAGAAATAAAGGCGGTAAAAGAAAAATTAGAACTGGCAAGAGTAGAGTACAGTGACGAAATTGCGTCCGCCAGAGAAAATTCTCAACAAGAGCTGTCAAGGATTCGAGAAGAGACCGCCACTGCCATTGCGGCGGCAAGAGCGAAAGCAAAAGAAGAACGAAATAAGACCACGGAAGATGTAGTAGCATCCAAAAAAACAGCTGCTCAGCAAATTCTGCAGATCAAAGAAGAGACGGCAGAAGAGATTGCCCAGATTAGAGAAAATGCTGTTCTAGAAAAAGAAAAAGTAGCTTTTGAGGTAGCAGAATCTAGACGAAAAGGAGCAGAAGAAAAAGCGCTATTACAAGAAAATGCCGCTTCTGAAATGGCAGACATCAAGGAGAATATTGCCAGAGAAAAAGAGGCTTCGGCTATTGAAGTTGCGGAAAATAAACGAAAAGCTTCCGAAGAAATTAGCAATACACGTCAACAAGTGGCAGACGCAAAACAGGATTCAAATAAAGAAGTTGCAGAAACGCAGGCGATGACTGCACAGGAAATTGCTGCTGCTAAAGCGAAAGCAGAAGAAGAAAAACAAGCTGCTGCGGAAGAGGTAGCCACTGCTCGTAACCGTGCCGGTCAAACTATTGCAGAAATTAATGAAGAAGCAGCCGGTAAAGTTGCTGCTGCTCGCGAAAAAGCAGAGAGTGAAAAGACGAAAATAGCAACCGACGTGGCCGCTGCTAAAGAACGAGCTCAAACGGAAATGGCTAAAATACAAGAAGAATTGAAAAAAGCCATCGAAGAAGCTAAAGCCAACGAGGCTGCGGTGAAAACTAGTTCGGCAGAAGAAGTTGCTTTGGCTAAACAACGAGCAGCAGAAGCGATTAAGGTAGCTCAGGATGCAGCTGCCAATGAGGTTAAAATGGCAAATAAAAAAGCGAGTGAGGCTAAAACAGTTTATGCGACGGAAGTTGCTACTAGCCAACAAACGGCCCAAAGCAAGATTAAAGAAATCCAAACGGAGGTTGCTGCCAAAATTGCGAAGGTAAAAGAAGAGGAAAAGAAAAATCAACAAATGACTGCTGAAGAGGTGCAGGCCGCTCGTAACAATGCAGCTAGTGAAGTCGCAAAAGCAAGGGAAATGGCCGCAAATCAAATTGCGAAGGCAAAAGAGGAGGCAGTTGTTGCTCAGCAAACAGCTGCTAATGAAGAGGCAGAAGCGAAAAGGAAAGCTGCCGAAAATATCGCTATAACTCAGGCGGAAGAAACAGCTGCTATTTTAAAATTTAAAGAAGAATCAGCTGCGCAAAAAGAAGCTGCCGCTAACGAAGTAGTGGAAGCTAAAAATAATGCGGCGGCTGAAATTGCCGTAATTAAGGAACAGACTGCCAACGAGATTCAGGTGGCTAAATTGGCTGAATCAGCAGCAAAAGAAGAAGCCGCATTGGAGGTCCTCAAAGCAAAAGAAGAACGTGCAGCAATGGTGGCTAAAATTAAAGAGGATGAGGCTAATGAAGTCGCTGCCGTCAAACAACAATCTACCGAGGCTATCGCTATCGCTAAAAAAGAAATGGAAGACCAAAAAGCAGCTTATGCTAAAGAAACAGCAGAGGCTGCCGATGAAGCAAAAAAGGAAATTGCTACGGTCAGACAAGAAACAGCTGATAAAAAACAACAGTATTTGAACGATTCGGAAGAAGCTAGAAAAACTTCACTCGCCGAAATTTCAGCTTCTCAAAAGGAATCCTCTGATGCCGTCTACGCCGCCAAACAAGAGGCCAAAGACCAGATTAATCAGGTTAAAGAAGAAACGGCTAACCTAATTCGGGAAGAAATGGACGAATTGAAAAAAGCCCAGACCGAGCTTAATCAAATCCAAGAAGCAATCACAAAAGCGAAAGCAGAATTGGCGAAACTAAAGGAAAAATAATTTCAGATTCCAAGTGGGAATTTTAAAAAATATTATTATTATTGCTGGGTTCTTATTTTTTATTTAATCAACTAAAAAAAAACATTATGGGATTTGATGTATTTAAAAGCGAAAAAAACGGAAAATACTACTTCAATCTAAAGGCAAAAAATGGTCAAGTTATTTTAGCTAGTCAGGGCTACGCAGATATCTCTGGTGTGAAAACTGGAATTGCTTCTGTAAAGAGAAATTCTGTCAACAAAGAGAAATTCAATATCAAAAATTCTACAGACGGTAAAGTATTCTTCAACTTAATGGCAGGAAACAACCAAGTTATCGGTCACAGTCAAGTGTATGCTTCAAAAGATGGAGCTAACAAAGGAATTGCCTCCGTTCAAGAAAATGCCAAGGATGCTGAAATTAATATGATGACTTCTTAGTTTTTACGTCGCATTAACTTATATCAAAAAAAGACCTGATTTTTGAAAATCAGGTCTTTTTTTATTAATAAAAATTGGTTGGTATCCCTGTAATTTCTTTGCTCTTTTCTATAAAAGAAATTTCCGGTTAAGATTATTTTTAAAAATTAAGGTCCTTTAGTTTTAATAAGGTTTTTAAAAATCTGGCCAGTTCTGTTTTGTTGAGAGGTTCGTATGTATTAAGAATTGCTTTGTTTAATTCCAAAGCGGCCTTTGTAAAAACCTTTTCGCCATCTTCGCTTATTTTTATCTCTACTTGCCGTCGGTCCAAAACACTAATTTTTCTTTCCACAAAACCTTTTTTTTCTAATTTCGCTACCAAACGAGAAGTATTAGACATTTTGTCAAACATTTCTTCTGTCAATGTTTTTATAGAAGCTGGTCTGCCTTTTGCAAAGTGTAAGGTTTTTAATATGATATATTGTTGGAAGGATACTCCGTGTTTTTTTAATAAGGAGGTTTTTGCATTTAGCATCGTTGAAGCTACGGACATGATGGCATCATCCGTTTTTACAACAGGATGCTCAAAGCCACCTTCAAGGTTGGTCTCTTTGAATCTCATTGTTCTTACTGTATTGTTGTTGTATGTTGTCGTTCTAAAGTAACCACTGAAAATTCTTTTTTTTAAAGAATTCTCAGATTTTTTTAATTGCACGAAGATAATAAAATTGGGCCATTACTCAAGGATCATGATGATTTATTTAGTCAAAATAGGGTTTTCACACAATGGTCCTTTTTTTATGATCTGGTTCCCCTTATTTTTATGGAGCAAGTAAATATTTTTGACGAACGGGCAGTTCGGCCGTCCGCTAAATCATTTATTTTGATTGGCGTGACGGTTTTTTTATTTTGAACATGTCCTAAAGCGGACTCATTCAGAATTATCTCAATAAGGTGGTATTTCCACTAGCTGTTTTTAATTGACCATCAAGATAACGAACTGTGACTTGCCAAATATAAACACCGGATGTTAATCGTTCATTTCGGTAGGTTCCATTCCAGCCAGCAGCCGTATCATTGATCATAAAACCACCATTTTCAAATAATAAACTTCCCCAGCGATCAAATACTTTATAATTTAACACCTCTGTTCCAGGAACACCATGGACTAACAAAAAGTCATTATTCCCATCACCATTTGGGGTAAAGGCGGTAGGCACTAAAATTTGACGAGCCTTATTTACCTTTACTTCTACATCGGTCTCTCCTATACATCCGCGACTGTCTTTCGCCACCACCGTATAAAGAATGGTATTTTGGGCCAAAGACCAAGGACTGGCACAGTCAGGCAAACTATCCGGATAGCAGCTCAAGGTTCCTTCATATGGAGCACCCCAAATCAACTCAACTGCGCCAATGGCATTCTCTACTTCTGCAACTAGTTGTATACTATCACCCAACATCATTTCCAGTTCTACTCCCGCATCAACCATAATAGGTAATGGTTCTGTAATCGTCACTTGATCGAAAAATTCACATCCGTTCGCATCTTTAATTCGGATATCATATTCTCCTGCTCGGATACCAACTTTTACAGAAGATCCATTAAAGTCTTCTTGATTTAATGCGTACTGATAGGGTGGTATTCCTCCACCTGGGATGATGGTGATCCGTCCATCTCTATCGCCAAAACAACTTGGATTAATTAGCTCTGTCGTCGCTGTAAGGATGTCTGGTGCTTCAATAACTTGATTGGAAATAATTACACACCCTTTGCTATCCGTAATAGTAAGCTCATAGTTTCCGGCTTCAATCCGATCAATCTCTGTATTACTACTTCCGGTAGACCACAGATATTGATAGGGAGCAGCACCTCCAGATATAGTGGTACTGATTACTCCATCAGCATCTCCTGGACAACTAATTTCACTCACTGAAAATTCAATTGTCAAAGGTTCTGGCTCGGTAATAATGATTTCTTGAATACTGCTACAACTATTATTATCAGAAACAACTACGGTATAAATTCCACTTGCGAGATTATTAGCGGTGGCCATCGTTTGGTTTCCAGCGTTGTTACTCCATTGGTAGGTATAGGGTTGAGTTCCTCCAGATCCACTTACTTTGGCTGAACCGTTATTTCCATTAGCACAATCGGTCGCAATGATTTCGTCGACAAGAATACCTATTGCATCAGGATTACTAATTTCGATTACTTCAGAGGCCATACAGCCAATGGAATTTGTAACCGTAACGGTGTACCGGTCCCCTCCATTTAGGTTTTCTATCCTAGGAGTAACTTCATTATTATTCCAAATAAATTGATAATCAATTAAGTTTGTTTGATTCCCTGCTACTTCAATGGAGGTAACCTCTGCTTGTCCATCTGTGCCGTCAAAACATAAAGGTCCGTTTTCGCTTAGGCGAATGTTGATTTCAGGGTCTTCTGTAATTTCAGTGGTTTGCATAGTACTACATCCTGACTGATCGGTGACGACTACTTCCCAGTTTCCTGCAGGTAAATTATTTACGGTGGCGGTTATTTGATTTTGATAATTCCATAAAAAAGAAACAGATCCAGTACCACCTGAAGGAACAACGGTAGCAGTTCCGGTGGCCTGCCCAAAACAAACAGTATCTATCGGAGTGATCGTTGCAGTTAGTCCGCTAGCTGGTTCTGTGATCGAAGTAGTTTCTTCAAAAATACAACCATTAGAATCTGTAACGGTCAGGTCATAAATTCCTGCGGCTAAATTATCTAGACTTGGTGCAGTGGATGTAAAGCCATTCGGGCCAATCCAGCTGTATTCATAAGGGGCAACGCCTCCAAAAATATCAGTGCTAAGTGTTCCTGTAGTTCCACCAAAGCAATCTACGTTTACTTGATCAAAACTATTACTAATAGATAGAGGCTCCAATACTTCTGCGGTAATAGTTTCTTCACAACCATTACTATCCGTTACGGTAACAAAGTAGATATTGGCTAATAAATTATTGGCTGTTGGAGTGTCTTGGCTTCCAGCATCGACATCCCATTGATACGTATAACTTCCACTTCCACCGGAAGCCATTACGGTAGCAGTTCCCGTCGGTGTACCACTACAAGTAGCGGGCATTTCTACTACATCGAGAAGGATCGCATCTGGACTATCAATGGTATAAGTTTCTTCTAATTGACAACCTAAGTCATCCGTGATGGTTACCTGATAGCTACCTGCAACAAGCGCAGTCTGTTGGGAATTAGTTCCACCATTACTCCACATATATTGGTAATCAGAGGCTATGGTACCTCCAGTTACCGACAAGGTAATGCTACCATCAGAAGTATTAAAACAAGAAGCAGGTAACGTTGTATCTAATACACTCAATGCCGCAGGTTCAGAAAGGGTAGTAGATAGTTCCTGTGAACAATTGAGTCCATCCGTTACTGTTACCGTAAAAATCCCAGCAGAAAGATTATTAAGATTTTGTTGATTATCACCATTGGACCAATTGAAATTATAGTTTCCATCACCTCCGGTAACTAAGAGTTCGATACTTCCTGTTGCCACATTATTACAATTCAAATTATTGAGATTACCGAAAGATAAAAGGAGTTCAGGATTTTGAGAAATTTCAAATTGTTCGGTTTGCAAACACCCATTCGCGTCCGTAATATTGATTTGATAAGTACCGGCCGATTGATTGTCTAAGAGCGGATCATTTCCTAAAACATTACCATTTATATCTGTCCATTCTAAGGTGTAAGGAGCATTCCCACCGCTGATTGCTAGATTGATTTGACCATCACTATTTCCAAAACAGTTGATGTTAGAAATGTTTTCTACAACGTCAATTCCAGCTGATTGTAAAACTTGAACGGTTTCTATGGCTTGACAATTATTACCATCCGTTATAGTAATGGAGTAACTACCCGCAGGTAAATTATTGACAACTGGTTGCGTCATAATGGTGCCATTGATATCCCAAGCGTATTGGTAAGGGCTAGTCCCACCTGTAGGTGTCGCTTCTACAGAACCTGTATTACCACCTGCACATCCTACTGGACTACTTGCTGTCGCTAAGTCAATCGCCGTAGGAGCCATAACGAGAATAGATAATTGATTTTGACATCCCGGCTGATCCGTTACGGTTACGGTATAGGTTCCACCGGCTAGGTTTGGACGATCTTCTGTTGTTATGGTAGCGTCATCAGACCAAGCAAAGCTATAAGGCCCGGTACCACCGGTAATCGTCAGGTCAATGTTGCCATCTGCGTTGGTAGCGCAAGTAGCAGGTGCCGTAATTTGGTTAATGTTAATTGCTGGAGTATTGGGAACTGCAAAGCTACCAATTTGCTCACAAGCATTTTGGTCAGTTACCGTTACTTGATAAGTTCCTTCACCTAAGGCAGCAGCAGTTTGACTCATTTGTCCATTGTCCCAAAGGTAGGTGTAATTACCTGTTCCTCCAGTAGCAACTACGGTTAGGTTACCGTTTTGTCCATCAAAACAAGTTGGAGCTATTGGTGAAAAGCTTAATGATATTTCATCATTTTGAGAAATACTTACCGTAGTAGTATTGGTACAACCTTTGGCATCCATAACTGTTACGGTCTCCATTCCCATAGAGAGTCCGGTAGCAACTTGTCCAGTTTGTCCATTATCCCAAAGGTAGGAATAAGGAGGTGTTCCACCATTTGGTAATGCGGTGGCAGTTCCGTCTGTTCCGTTAAAACAATTAGCCAACGTATTGGCTGAGGTAAGGGTCAATTCTGTAGGTTCTGGAAGAACAAAGTCTGCCATTTCAGCACAACCGTTTTGATCTGTAATGGTTACAGAAACAGGACCTGCTGTTAAACTGGTATTGATAGAATC
>CAZYAC010000242.1:0-8113 GCA_964645475.1 uncultured Saprospiraceae bacterium
ATGTCGGGCTGAAACAGAATTACGAGGTGACAATCCACTGGCATCCTTCAGGATTAGACCTGCCGTTGGCAACCCATTATTACTTAAATATTCTTTGATTACTTCCAATCCTCGGGATGGATGCGCATCCCCTTTTTCCGTTTTACCAAGCAATCGAAGGAGTGCTTCACAGTATAAATTTACACTCTTCAAGTTCGTTTCTTTGACAATTTCCCGTAAGGTTGGAGAAAGATAAGTATCTATAATTTTAGTTTCACCAATACCAATTCCTTCCTGTTTTAACTGATACAAGGAAGCGGCTCGCTGACTGGTTGAAACGCCTGATTTTTCTAGTTGCTGCATAAGTTGGAAAGCAGCAAAAAATGGAGGATCAGGCACGCTACCTTTAATGGTGAAAGTTCCTGTTCCAACAGGAATCGTACCCCGAATAAAACGGGTATAACCATACGATGATCCAAAAATGTAAGCATTATCTCCACTACTTCTTTCAGCCTGAGTTAGTTCGTTGATCAAATGTAGATTAGGAACGGCAGGACGAACGTTCACTACGAGTGGAGTAGCACCAAATTTGCTATTTTGTTTGAGATCTAGTTGATAAAGATTTTCATGAAAATTTAGACCCCAAGCACCGGCGCCGTAGTAATTTCCAAGATCCTCCCAGAGCCAGGTTCGCCCATCCACTTGGGTGGAAAAATAAGAAGCATCACCAATAATATATCCTTCAATTTTTTTGATGCCCGCCTTTTTGATGGCGTTGGTCCACTTTTTTAAAACGATATCATGGGTTTCTGCTTTTGCAAAATGATGAGAACCGAGGGTGGGATCGCCATAGCCACGGATAATTAGATTGCCTTGTAAAACACCATCGGCTGTAAGTGTACCATCGTATCCTAATTCTGTTTTAAAGCGATAATCTTTGCCTAGTTTTTTTAGCGCAATTCCAGTAATTAATACTTTTAGAGAAGAAGCAGGAATCATGGTTTTATCAGCGCGATGTCCTGCGATCAGTTGGTTCGTTGCTACGTCTATGAGGGCAACGCTTAGTTGTCCATGGATTAGATCAGGGTGAGTGGCGAGGGCGTCTATTTTTTTTTGAATGACGGATTGAGCAAAGAATGATTGTAAGGGAAGCAAAACGGTGAATAAAAGTAGTAGCAGGCGCATGATAATTTTTTAAAACATGGTTTGATCAATCAAAGATAATAAAATCGTGGTTGGTTGATTGATTGCGTGAACTATTAGAAGCTTTAGTTGTCCTACTTAAATGAATACTTAACAACAGAATCAGTTCTGTGATGAATTTGTTAAAAAATTAAATCTTCATTTTAAACAAGTTCTAATTTAGCAAAGAAAAAACTATGACCAAACCCGGAATTTCCTGGCTTTTAAAAATGGCTTGGCGAGACAGCCGCCGCAATCAAGGCCGGTTACTACTTTTTATCTCTTCCATCATTCTTGGGATTGGTGCTTTGGTGGCGATTAACTCTTTTAGTGAAAATTTACAGGCCGATATTAATCGAGAGGCGAAAACGCTGCTCGGAGCGGATTTGAAGATAGAAGTCAATCGCCCAATGCCAGATTCTTTGCGGATGGCTTTAGAAATAATTGAAGGAGAGCGGGCACAAACGACCGATTTTGTCTCGATGATTTTATTTCCCAAAAATGGCGGAACAAGACTTGCACAAATATCTGCGCTGGAAGGTAATTATCCGTTCTACGGAAACTTTAATACCGAACCGCTCGGTGCAGTGGAGGATATCAGAAATGAGAAAAAGGCATTGGTAGACCGTACTTTATTATTACAATTCGATGTAAAAAAGGGAGATTCGATTCAGGTGGGAAATCTCACTTTTGAAATTGCAGGCGCGTTAAAATCTGTACCAGGACGATCAGGAATTGCTTCGTCGGTGGCACCAGCCATCTTTATCGGACAAAAATATCTGGAAGGTACAGGACTGATTCAGCCAGGTAGTAGAATAGAGTATCAATATTTTTTTAAAGTTCCAGAAAAACAAGAGGTAGAAGTCTTGGTGGATAGTTTAAAAACAACGCTTCAACAGAGTGGGGTACGTTGGACGACGGTCGAAAGAAGAAAAGAGAGTATCGGTGCGGCATTTTCTAATATGGCGACTTTTCTGAATCTTGTTGGTTTTATCGCGTTGCTATTAGGCTGTATCGGTGTGGCGAGTGCCGTGCATATTTATGTAAAAGACAAGCTTTCGGTCGTAGCGGTCCTACGTTGTATGGGGACAAGTGGTCGTCAGGCATTTTTGATCTTTTTGTTACAAATTGCTTTGTTGGGCTTTTTTGGTGCTGTGCTAGGCGCAATGTTGGGGAGTGGTTTGCAGGTATTATTACCAAAGGTGTTAAGTGATTTTTTACCGGTACAAAATGTGAGTGCTAATATTTCTTGGACGTCTATTTTTAGTGGAATGTTTACCGGATTATCGATCGCTTTGTTGTTTGCAGTATTGCCTTTATTGGCGATTCGTAAAACCTCGCCGTTGCGGACGTTGAATGCTTCTTTTGAGCAAGATACAAATGAGCAGGATTGGTTGCCTTGGTTAGTATATGTCGCGATTTTTTTATTCGTAACGGGCTTTACGTATTGGCAAACAGGAAATGGAATCGTAGCCATCGTTTTTCCGATAGCGATTGTTGTTGCGTTTTTACTATTGACAGGCGTAGCCAAATTACTAATGGTCTTAGTACGAAAATTCTTTCCCGTCAACTGGAGTTATATCTGGCGGCAAGGGATAGCCAATCTTTATCGACCGCAAAATCAAACCCTAATTCTAGTAGTGTCCATCGGATTAGGATCGGCTTTGATTTCGACTTTGTTTTTTGTGCAGGGCTTGCTACTCAACCAGGTAGAGTTTACAGGACAGGGTGATCAACCAAATATGATTCTGTTTAATATTCAACCCAATCAACAAGAACAGGTAGCAGATTTGACACAAGAATTTTCAATGCCTATATTACAAGAAGTACCAATTGTAACCATCCGATTGGCAGAGATAGACGGGATGACCAAAATGGAAATGAAAACCGATACGACCCGTTCGCCACGAAACTGGGTTTATAACCGCGAATATCGGGTGACTTATCGTGATACGCTGATTGAATCAGAGGAAGTAATGAAAGGAGAGTGGGCAGGTGAGAAATCGGAAGATGGAACGATCTACGTATCCATTAGCGAAAATATGTTAGAGGACATGGATGTGGAAATTGGTTCTAAACTAACCTTTAACGTACAGGGAGCGATGATTGAAACCGTGGTGGGCAGTACTCGAAAGATCGACTGGGGAAGATTACAGACCAATTTTTTTGTGGTCTTTCCGAAAGGAGTTTTGGAGCGAGCTCCTCAATTTAACGTTATTGTGTCGAGGACCGCCAACATAGAGCAATCCGCTAAATTTCAACAAAAATTAATTCAAAATTTTCCGAATGTATCGGTAGTAGACTTATCAGCAATCCTACAATCTGTGGAAGATGTCTTGGGAAAAATATCTTTTGTAATTCGCTTTATGGCCTTGTTTAGTATTTTGACTGGACTATTGGTGTTGATTAGTTCGGTAGTTCTAAGTAAGTATCAGCGAATAAAAGAGAGTGTATTGTTGAGAACTATTGGAGCGCAGAGTCGACAAATATTATTGATTAATTTACTGGAATATTTTATGCTGGGAGCGCTGGCAACGCTAACAGGTATTGGGCTATCTTTTATAGGAAGTTGGTTGCTTGCAAAGTATAGTTTTGATATTCCGTTTAATCCGGATTGGTTGCCGCCATTTATTGTATTTTTTACGATCACAGGATTAACGGTTTTGATTGGATTGTTCAATAGTAGAGAGGTATTAAATAAACCGCCGCTGGAAGTTTTGCGGGGAGGATAACTGACCGATCCCGACGAAGGATGAACGAACGATCCCGCAGGGTGATGCACGACAGTGCATCAAGTGAGAGAACTGCGAAAGCGGACGGGATGGCTAACGACAGCGCGTTGAGGGAAGGCACCGCGAAATTGACAAAGGAGATTCATGAGCGAAGCGAACTAAAGCGGACGGGCGGATTAGTGACGGGATTGCTTCTTTGGAAAGCTACCAAAGTAGATTAGATCGACCAGTTGTTTATTTCCGGTTCGGTACTCATCTTTGAGATATCCTTCTTGGATAAACCCACATTTTTTAGCGAGTAGAAGACTGGCGGTATTAGTGGCAATGACCCGTACGAAAACTTTTAAAAAGCTCAATTCACTAAAACAATAGTTCAATACTGCTTGTATACTTTCGGTTGCATAGCCCTTACGGGAAAATTCTTCTCCTACAAAATAAGCCAATTCACATTTAGGAATACTCCAGTCGATATTTTTAATCATCACCATTCCAATCAGCGTGGTATCTAGCCAGATACCAAGTATTCCGCCTTTATCTTGTAGCCAGTTTTCCTGCAGATTTTTTAAATAAATCCTAGTTTTCGAGGGGGTATCTGTGTTAAGCACTGTAATAGGGAAACTCTCTTTTAAGCGTTCTTTATTATTGGAAATAAGTGAATGATAGACATCCTTGTGCTGTATGTCAAGTGGGAACAGATGAAGTCTTTTAGTGGATAAGTGAATTTTCTTCAAAAAAATAAAATTTAGGCATCTGATTATTAAAGAATAAGGAGAAATGTAAAATATATTACAATTACATATGTTTAATTAACGTAATTTGAACTTTTAATCAAATATGTAGTTTTCTTAATATGAAAACATCCTGTAATTCAACTATAAAACCTTCAGTAATTGAGCGCGAAATCGAAAAAATAGATATCCTGCTTGATCAGGAAATTCAGCGAGTTCAATTACTTTTACAAAATAAGAGGAAAATTGATGATAGTTTGATTAATAATGATCTAGTGTATTTATATAATGAAATGCTTACCCTGAGCTATTCTCTAAAATTATGGACTTTAAATGGTTTTCTAACGGTAATCGATCAACCCGAAGAGTTATTAAAAATAATTAGAGACCAGTTTAAGAACATTCTTTGTCTAACCGGTCATAGCAAAGGACAAGCATGCAAAAAAATAGTTTCCAATCATTGTATTCAACCTTATCAGCGATTAGAATGGGCGGTATAAATTTATTGATTTAGCTTGAACAAAGAAATCCCACCTAATTTAATGCCTTAAAGGTAAACGTTTGTTCTGCGTCCTTTATGAACAGTTTACCTTCTTTGGTAATTGAATGTTTTTGTGTCGTACTGTTCAGCAATTTCATGTAAGCTGGCTCTGTCGTATTATCTTTACAAGCCTTTTTTGTCATTCCGATATTTCCAAAATTCAACCTTCCTTTTTGGATTTCTACGGCACCAAAAAATGAGTTACAGCCTGAGAAGCCATTTACTTTTTTATTCAATAAATTTATGTTTAATGTCGGTGCTTTTTCGATCGGTAAATCAGTAATTTTTCTACCGTTAATACTTTCCAGTTCCCATTTATTGTTGACAAGATATTCGTTTAAAAATGCTCCACAACCTTTGTAAAGAATAGTTTCCTTTGTAGTAGCGTCCTTTACGAGGACCTGTAAAGCGTGCGAAGATTTTTTTCCAGACATATTATCTTGACAGCCGTTTTCCATTAACATAACCGTCAATTTTTTGTCAGATGAATTGGCGGATAGCTTAGTAGCATTGGCATCATCCACTCTAGTTATTTCTGTAACGGGAGCAGTTATTTTAAATTGATGGTCATCGATCGACTTGAGGATCAAGGTGTGATTTTTGTCAATTTGTAAAGACCAAAAAGGTTCGTTGCCACTGCCTTTAAAGATGGGGGTACCGAAAGTATATGTTTTGACTTCCTCAGGTATAGTGGGAGTTTGGATAGGATCGGTTTGTGGTCCAGAGGGAGATGTACGAGTACAGGAAAAACTAAGAAGTAAAATAAAAATGGGCAGGAATAAGGAGGATTTCATGATTATCTTTTAATATCAAAGATAAAAAAAACACCCCAATCAACAATAAATTGACCAACGTGTTTGAGTGAGTGGATGTTAAAGGATGGTAAAACTACTGTTTTTATTTCGATAAAACCAATAGATTATCTCGATATGATCATAGAAGAAATATGTCGTTTGTTAAAAAAAACACCAGTTTTTTCCCACAGATTAGCAAAGAAGCATTAATTTGTGTTGAAGTTGTTTAATAATTCCAAAAGCAGCCGAAAGTTAGAAGATTTTCTCAGTTTGAGAGTTTTGAACAACTTCGTTACCTTAAATTTTACATTCAAAAAAAAATCATTCAATAATGAACCGTTTATTTATTTTAATCCTATTTACCGTATTTACTTTTAGCCTGACTGCTCAAACACTTGATGAGGTCACAAAATCCTATAACGAATTAGTAACTGGAGCCAACGAACAACCAGCAGCGACTTTAACCAAACTAATGGACCTTCTACCCAAAGCAGAAACACTGGGAGAAGAAGCAGCAGAAATTACCCAAAAAATCACAGGAATGTTGCCTACGTTACAATACAAAACGGCCGTTATTGCCCATGATAAAAAAGACATAGATGGCGCTATTGCCGGATTTGAAAAAACGGTAGAGCTTTCCCAAAAATATGATAATGCTCAAATGGCCAAACAGGTAAATGATCAATTACCAGTGCTTTACTACACTCAGGGAAGTGCTAAACTCAAAACCAAAGACCGAGCTGCAGCGATGGTGGCTTTTAATAAAGCACTAGCGATGGACGAAAATAATTCTCGAGCATATTATGGCATCAGTAAGGCCTTTCGAGGACAATCGATGGATAGTGTACTCTACTATACCGACAAGGCAATTGAATTGGCTGGATCGGACTCTAAAGCAGCAACTGGATATAAAAAAGGCGCGCGAATTACTACTGCCAAATCTGCGGCAAAAGCAGCAAAAGCGGGAAAAAATAAGGAAGCACTTGCCATGTACGAAAAGGCGTTAATGTATACGGCAGCTAGTGATGCAAAAAATATTTCTAAGTATAATTATAAGATAGGTAAAATCTATCAGGCAATGGGTAAAACCGCAGATGCTTGTGCTGCCTACGGTAAAGTGAAAGATGCCAAATATGCAGAGTCAGCTAAGTATGAAATGACACAGAAGTTGAAATGCCAGTAGCGGGGTAATTAATAATGGTTTAATGAAAAATGAATAATGCCCGCTATCGTGATTTTTTTACGAATAATGAAAACCGCTTTTGTTATTTAACTTTTTAAATTGTCAACCGATTGAAAGACAAAACAGCACTCAATAAAGCTCTACGAGAGGCATATGAAGGTGCTCGACGTAAGGAAAAAATTGATATTCATCGCAAACACTTAAAGGAGGTGATAGAGGAAGCCAAATTTGACCTAGCGATGTATGAAAAGCGAATGGAGAAAGAGGGTATGGACGTAACCTTGCTGGAAGGGAAGTCTGTGCGGAAATTATTTTATGAATTACTTGGAACAAAAGATCCATTAATGGAGAAAGAGCGGCAAGAATTTCTTGCCGCTTTTTTAAAACATCAGGCCGTAAAAAAACACTTAGAAATTCTACAGTATGAAGACCATCTTTTACGTCGGCAATTGAAATTACTTCTGGGAGTAAAGAATACGCTCAATTCGCTATTACAGACTAAGAAAAAATTACTCACGGGAAAAAATACCAAAGGAGCTCGGCAGTTAATGGCCTTAGAAAAGAAACTGGTAACGTATAAAAATTTTCTAAAAGAAGTAAGAGAGGCGAAAGTAAAAGGACGAGCTTGTTTGGTTATTCTAGAAAAAATTACCAAGCAACTCAATGAGGTACACGAATGGGGTATGATACAAACCATGAACAACAATAAGTTAAAACGACGCCCCCGTCGTTGGGTCAATCGAGCCACTAAAAACGCCTACAAAGCTAAAAGTCTCTTACAAAACTTTGAGATAGAACTCCGTGATGTTTCTGATCATTATGGATTGTCTTATCAGGACGAGATGACTTCGATCCACCTTTTTCTGGAACTTTTCGTTGACAACTTAATCGTTGATTGGGTAATTCAGAAGCGTATCAATCACACCTTACACGGAGTGGAAAGTGTGCACGATCGGGTATCGATGGTTTTGATG
>CAZYAC010000243.1:0-8088 GCA_964645475.1 uncultured Saprospiraceae bacterium
AATAGGAACCAACAAAGCCAATACAACAATTGGTATTAATTTTTTATTTCGCTGCAACCAAACCATCCAACCCTTTTCTTCTTCAACTGGCTGCGGTTGATCAATAATCGTCTTATCATGATCCACTTCCTCTTCTTGATAGATGGAGGCAATTACAGTTCGTTCGTCAAGTATCTCGCCCGGAGGATCAGTGGAAACCTTTTTCAAGCTCTCCTTGGGTGGTTCTGAAACGATTTCTGTTTTATCCTCATCAGAATAGATTTCCGTCTTTTCTTGGTCCAACGATGGATTCTTTACTGCCTCAAAATCGATTGGAGTTTTATCGTTTTCAAGCGTCGATGTTGTAGTATTCGGAATGGCCGAAATTACTTCTTGTTCCTTATTTGCAATAACAGCCCCCGAAAGTCCATCTAAAAATTCTTGGGCAGTTTGAATTCGTTCCTTATCTTTTAGCATTAAACTTTTAACAATGGTATCATTGGTCGCATCACTCAACGAAGGAGCATAATATTTAGGAGGTCGGTATTCTTCGTACTCCAATAATCTTTCTTCAAGACTCTGAGGCAGTCTTCCGGTAAAAAGGTAATAGGCAGTGGCTCCCAAAGAATAAATATCAGAAAAAGTGCCCATTTTGGAACGAGCTATCTTTTGTTCAGGAGGAGAATAGCGTGGTGAATGAAAAGTGGTATGGGTTTCATCTACTTCCTCCAAATAACTTTTTGCAATTCCAAAGTCAATTAGGTGAACTGCACCATCATCCCCAATAATAATATTGGCAGGTTTAATATCGCGATGTAAAACATTTTTTTCATGAATGGCTGCTAAGGATCGAGCTAAAGATTTTACGATCTCCAAACCTGCACTTTCAGTAAGCCTGGTTCTCGTTTTAATATAATCCTCTAATTTCATCCCTTTCAAATATTCCATAGAGAAATAAACGGTTCCATTCTCTTCAAAAATATCGAGTACGTTAACCACTCCTTTCACACCCCGTAAATTGTATAAGGTTTTTGCTTCTTCTAAAAAACGATCCTTAAAGGTCTTAAACTGATCTGGTTTAAAATGGGGAATAACTTGTTTTTGCGTGGTATTTTCTCTGGAGCATTTCGCAGAACCACTATTCAAAAAAAGTTCCTTTAATGCTACTTCTCCAAAAACTTTATGCTTCGCTAGATAAGTAATACCAAAGCCTCCTTGTCCTAAGACACGGATGATTTGATATTTCCCATTCTGCAAAGTAGCATCTCCTGGTAAATGTATTTGTGGTACTTGAATCATTTTAATATCACTTTTTCAGTTAAAAATAGGTACCTCCTCAAATTGTCTTTTCTTCTCTGTAAAAAATTATTAAGCATGCGAATCAAAAATCAAAATTAGTTTGAACTTAGGATATTGTTTTCTGATTGCTAGCACCTTCAATCTGCCCTACGTTTGAGATTTTTTTCTTGCGTTTTCTATCATAGAACACTTTTAAAAATTACATTACGTAATAATGGTTTTCAAATAATCGCTCTCCCTTACGGCATTCTCAATATCTCTTATATTAGCATTCTGAGTCGGAAGTCTCAACACTACCTTGGTTCTTCCTATTTGGATCGTATCTTTATCTCTAATTAATTTTTCCGCAGACCGTCCCAATCTAATTCCCGCATTAATAAAAGTCCCATTGGAGCTATAATCAGATAAGGCGTACTCATATTGATTTTTTCTATTATTCCATCTAACCTCGATATCACAATGATGTCTACTCATCATGGTGTCCATTGTTTGAATAGTAATATTTACATCTCGTTTCGTAGATTTAGATTGTCTTCCTATCCGATTAATTCCTTTCCGCAATTCAAAGGTTTTGGTAGCTGTATGTTCATCATGAATTACTATCCATCCTAACTGCTCATTTCCGGTGGATTTTCTGCTCCTATTCACAGTAGCAGGTCTCTGCGGACGAACTGGAGGATCAGGTTTTACCATAAAAAAATCTTCTTTAGCTTGCACAACTTTTGGTTCAGCGACAAATTGTTCTTCCTGCTGTATTACCGGTGATGACACTGGTTTGGGAGGTTCCCTTCGTAACCAATCCACTTCCTCCTCTTCTTCTTTCGCCTCCGCCACAAGGGGTTGTACTCCTTTACATTTGGGACATCTAACCTTGGTAGCATTCGGATTTTTTTTATTATTAAAATGAAAGGTAGATTCACAAATTGGATTCTGACATTTAATCTTTTTCATATCCTAGATAATTTCACTTTTAAAATTTATTATTGATGTTGTTTAACACCTTTATGGTCTAGCCATATCTTCTACTCGAATAGCGCGACCTTGTCTAAAGGATTCCCCTAAAGCTTTATACCATAAATGTAAAGCACGCAAGGCTTTATCAATTCGATCAAAATCTGTTTTTAAATCCGCTCCCTGAAAATTAGGATCTGCCAAATGTTTAAAAAACTTACTTTGCGATCTTGCATTTTCTTTCATAAAAGGATTATCGGCCAAAATATCAACCGCAGATAAAATGTACTGGGCTAGATCTTTAAAAAAGACCATGGTATGAATTGGAGATTGGCGTTCTAATAGGTCATTATAAGTCCATATATTATTGGCAATATGCAAAGTCATTTTCTCAATCCAACTAGCTGCTTCCTGCACATCTGGACGAATATCATTTCGATATTGTTTACTAAGAATTATTCCGTTATCGTGAATACTTTTTAGATTGGCCCCTGCTTTCGAAAAACGCTCTTGCAATTTAGCATAGGAATTAATGGTCATACATGGAGGAATAAATTCGTCATTGCGGGTAACCTGTCCATTTACAATATTATACTCGGCAATCTTTAAATGATTGAAATCCGACAACCCAATGTCATCACTGTCATAGATCACACTTAATTCATAAAAAGGAGCAACTACTTCATTCCGTGGAGGTGCATCCATCGACATTTTTCCAGCCCCGCGAGGGTCAAACATATCTATGGTTATAAAAACAGAAAATCCTTCTTGTTCTTCAATAGCAACTGACGGTAAGGTTAGCGGAATGTTTAGTTCTCTGTACGCATTTTCTGTAATCTCAATTCTATAACCTCCTTCCGTAATGGCTCTACATTCCTTCAAAGTGAGTAATTTACGATTTGATTCATATATCAAAATGGGATAGGCAGATGTATCATCACTATCTCTAAGCGGGGGTAATAAACCAAATTGTCTTCCTTGGAATAAGGTGGCTCGAACATCCCGCAGTGCATCACCCCAGGCTAAATCCGTTTTAGCAAAATCTTTCTCCGAAACGCGCATTCCATTGGTCCAGTTGATTGGATAATGTTGAATTTCATCTAATACAAACATATTTACTTTTTTTATTGAAGTTCTTAAAAAACTTCATTGATCAAATCTCACCCATTGCTATATCTTCATCAAAAGCATATTCTTCAATGGTATTACTTGCACCTATGATGGTTCTTCTTCTAACAAGAATAATATCATTGGGTCTTATTTCATTTTTTACTGGAGAGATATTAGGATTTAAATACCTGATTTTTCGAAACCAAGTACTTGGTTGATTCCAGATAATTTTGATAGAAAACAGCCACCATAATTGATCCTGATTTTCTCTTTCAAAACCTAAATCTTGAACCATCACTTCTGGCCCCTTTCTATTATACTCTCGGATGGCCAACCGAAAAGATTCTCCTAACGGAACTCTTCTTGGACTAGACACCCGAAAAGAAGCATATCTTCCGATCTTTAATTGTTCTCCTTCTAGATTTTCCTTTACTAAAAAAGAAACCCATATTTCATTTTCCCACTGCCAGTTATCTTCCCCGATCCGCTGATCCGTAAAGGCCCACTTATGGGAAAAGTCGCGTTGCGGAATTTGATTTAAAAAATCATAAGATTTAATAAATAAAAATGGGGCCATAAACAGGATAGCGATATCCCAATAATTTCCCATTTTTAAAGCTCCACCCAAATAACCTGTTACCCCCATTAATCCAGCGGTGATAAAACCTAAAACAATTAAGGTGTATACAAATTCTGGAAGTAAAGAATCATTCGCTGAGTCATATCCATCTCTTTTACTCCAAAAAAGTTTTCGGTACATGAACCAAAGGTGAACAATCCCCATCACCAAACAGATAACTTGAATGGCGATAAATATATTCGCTATATTTAAATCCTTATTTCGACCTCCTAGAAATAACCATAGTCCACCAAGACCTCCTATAATGGCCATAAACAAAGGATAAAATTTAGTGCGCCAGTCTTTTTGGTCCAGTTTAAAGGCCGTAAAAAATAAGGTAATTAAGATTACACTTATCCCGATTATGGCCATTAATGGATAGAATTCCTTCATGATTTTTTTCTAATTATAAAACAGTCGTATATCCTAAAACAGAATTATCATAGGTTGCACCAACCTGAAAATAGGTGCTTTGCGCTTTGAGGGACAATTCAATATCATAGGGCGTTTCAACTGGGATCACCATCGTTAATAGTTCTTCTAACAAAACTCTTTTACTTCCATCTAAAAGAAAGTCTCCAACTGTGTTAGCAGTAAGTCCATCAATAAAAATTTTTACATTTGGAATGCCATCACAAAAAGAAGATCCTATGATAAAGTCCTGACCCAACCTTGCAGCTCCTAATCTTAATTGCACCGACTCTGGCAAAGAATATTCTGGTGGAGGAATCTCTGAAATTCGAATTGGAATATTCATAAACAAGGATAGCCATCGTTCCGTCGATTTCCAGTTTCCAATAATATCTGACAATTGTGGAATCATGGCATATAAAATATTCTTTTGTTTTTCATCTAAGGACAAATCTGCCAAAGGAGAATATCCGTCATAAGCTTCAGATAGAAACTGCCCCCACCATTGTTTCTCTAAATTTTGTTCACTATTACTTTCTCGCTGTTCATTATCTAAGCGTAACCAATAAAATAATTGTTCAAATGGAAGGCAAAATTTTCTTCCTGATGCAATCTGTTCATCTGAGGGATTATCTACGGAGTATCCAAATACCTCCTCTGGTAAAACATCCGCCAACCCTTCTCTACTTATTTCTAACCAAACAAGTTCCTTGTCCAAACGCATAGAGAATCCATCTGAAATTTCCATTACGTCTCGTCTACCCAATCGTTGGAAATAATTGGCAGGACGCAATAAAACTTGTTCCCAGTTTAGTTCATACCTTTCAGCCAAAAGTCTTCCAAGAACTTCTGCTCTAACATCAAAGGGCAGTCTTAAACTATTAACCAAATTATTCATTTCCAAAATAGATAATCGTTATAAAATCATTTAACTATTTACCGTTTCAACAATACGTACCCGATAAGGCATCGTTCCTACACTATTTTCTTCTAAGCTTAATTCTATTTCTTGCCCAAGTTGAGTTATATAATCTAAATCCGCATTATCCTCAACCAGTAGGCTAACTTCCATTGCTCTTTTAATTCCTCCTTGATTAGGATCTCTGTTAGCTTCAAAAAATGGTTTCAGATTTACTTTCTTTAAAGAATCCCCCAATACTCGATGGCAATAGCTCTTGATATCCAAGGCAGAAACGATCCGATCTCTTCTAAATAAAACATCTTGTAATATTTGTTTTTTCTCTGTCGAAGAAGAATAATTTTTACCACCATTTGGAGCAGTTACCAAAGAGATTCCTCCAGTCTCCAACCCTGCCAAAGAGGGTTCAGGCAATAAAGAAGATCCAGGTTTTAAGCCGTTCGCCAATTCCCCATTGGTAATCCAATATTCTATTTTAACTCGCAACTGATCCATCTTTTTACCTGGTTGAATAAAAAGATAAAAAGGAGTGCTATTCTTTTCTTCATCAGCTTGTTTAGCCTCACTTTTTGAAATTTGAGAACCAATGGCCTCGTGTAATTCTTCTAGGGACATTTTATCTGCCAAACGATCATAGAGGTCTCGTAATTTATGTTCTTGTCTATAAATTTTAATCAAATAGGATAAGCGTTTCCAGGCATTGTATTCGTCGAAACGCCCTACGCCTCCCATCCGAAAACTATAAACGGTCTCGCCTCTTTTTTTTATTAAATCTTTAAAGGTAGTGGAAGGGATCGGTTCATTTTCGATCTGATTGGTTACCTTAGTGATACTATGTAGTAAGCCTTCTTGAGGATTAATTTCTACCACTTCTAATCCCAAGGATTGACTAAAGTAGGTGTCATTATCATCTTTAACTTGATGTTGACGATTGACTACCAAAAAATGGTTTAACGCAAAGGTTAGATGACGATCAACATCCGTCAATTGAATTGGATAAGGAAGTTCAATTTCAATCCAAATAAAGTTATCATCCAATTCTTCCTCCTCCCATTCTGTAATCACGGCCTCTCTTTTATCACTAGATGAACGATTTTTGTGGAGCCACTCTTTTAAGACTTGACTGACTACCTGCTCCGGTTTGGATGAAAAGGAAAAATTCGAGATGTTTAGAAAATTTAATTTAAACTGGGAGTTAATTCTTTTTTCCATTTTTTTCTCTGGATCAAAATGGTCTTTCCAGTCTGTTAAGGTATCTTCCATAAATCCGTTTTGCTTTATTAATTCTTTCCCATTACAAAACCATTTACTTTTGGATAAAGCTATCAGTAAATCTCTTTTTTCTCCAGATTCTCCACTCCAATTTATATAGAAAGAGAGGTTTTTAATTTCCTCTATTTCATCCTTAGTTTTTATACCTAATAATAAGCGAGAAACATTTTGCGTTTGTTCTTTCACTAAATATTGAGGGCCAGCATCCTGTTTAATTATTTGCGTATCAGTTCCGATATATCGAATAGATCCATTCAATAAATGAGCATCAAATAATGGCGTAAAAGGAACTTCCTTTTCAGAATCTCTGAACACCATTTTTTGTTGATTGGAAATTAAACAAGTCGTGGTTCTTGGAATTCCTTTAGCTACCGCAACCGCGGGTTTTGGCAAATGAAAAGCTTCTGGTAGCAAATAACGAAGCAACCGTTCCGTCAGTCGATCATCCGAGGCTTGAATATCCCCATAGACCTTATTTGCTTCAGATGCACAAGCACCAACCAACAAATGCACCAACGGGTCTGCATCCAAGGCATCATAAGACCATTCATCTGAAGATCGGATGTAAAGATGGTCTTTAGCCCATTGTAACATGTCTTTTTTTATCTCTGAATTTGATCGGTTGATAATAAAAAATTTATAGGTTATTATTTAAAATAAGGAAATGGTATCTTCCAAATCCAAGCTGTCTCCATCAAAGGCAAATTCAGCTTTGATTTTCGCTTTTATTTTTACAATTATTTGAATGACATTTCCTTTTGTATTTCGTCCAATTGGGGGCAGCCAATCTTTATGGTCTGCCATCGCATATCGAAGGTCTATGATCACTTCTTTTAAATCAATACGCTGTTCGTATCGTTGGATTAAATGGGTAATATTTTGTTCTATTTTTACTTTAAAACTATCCTCCAATCGCACTTCTTCATCCATCATTCTATTACTTGTTAGAAATTGACTCCAATGTATTTTGCAACCATAGACCGGTGCAAAATCAACGCGCATCGGGGGTGTCGTTAATAAAAGTCGAAGGTTTTGACGAACAGAATTCGCAAGATCCGTTTTTGCTAAACGGCCGTTTTTATTTACTAAGGCTCCAACGTTAAAAGGCATTTTATAAAATATATCTTCTGCCATCTTAATTTAATTTCAACATGGTTCCGGTTACGTTTGTAATACCCGGAGATTCTAAGTTAAGCACAGCTCCACCTTTAATATTTGTATTAGCAGAACCTTCAATGCTAACCTGAGCCCCCGTTCCGCTGAGTTGTGCTGTCGCATCAATATTGATTTTAGGTGCTTCCAAATTTATACTTGCTTTTCCTTTGAGGTTTATATTGGTTGCCTCTAGGGTAATATCTCCTTTGGCATTGATGGTAATATTTCCATCCGCATCAATAGATATATCGGCAGGAGTCATTACCATAATATCTCCACTTTCACTTTTGATGGTCACCGTTTTCTTTGCGGTCATATCCATTTTACCATCTGTGGCAGTGGCGGAAAAATCTACAGGACTGCTCAAGGCCAT
>CAZYAC010000244.1:0-5741 GCA_964645475.1 uncultured Saprospiraceae bacterium
ATTATTTTGATACTGGAGCTGTCGAAGATTTAAGCAAAGAAGATGGTCATTGGTTTGCGAGTGTTCAAGGTTCCGATATTTACGAAGTGGCGATCAAAGGGATTCGTTCTATCAAAGAATGGGATTGTGATTGTCCTTACGATAGAGGTCCAATTTGTAAGCATGTTACTGCTGTACTCTACGCAGTTCAGGCTAAAAAAAATAAACCCAAAGTTTCTAAGCCAAAAAACCAAGTTGATGAAATTTTTAAAAATGCTAAACCTGATGACCTGCTAATTTTTTTTAAAAAAAATCTTCGTTACCATAAAGATCTCAAGCAAAAACTGCTTTCTGAATTCCTTCATTTATTAGATACTAATGATAAAGACCGTTATAAAAAAGTAATAGATGATTTGATTAAAAATGCTGGAGGAAAATATGGATTCATTGACTATCAAGAAGGGAAAAGATTAAACTATGCATTTGATAATTTACTACAGCAAGCAGAAAAAGCGATTCAAAAAAAGAATTATTTAGACGCCCTTGATATTTGTATAGCGGTGCTGTTTAAAGTACCCCATTTGCTATTGACGGTCGATGATTCAAGTGGTGCCCTACAAGGAAGCTGTTATTTTGCCTTGAACATTTTGGAATCCTTATTAGAGTCTTCTGCAGTTCCTCCAATTTTTAAAGATCAGGTTTTTGAGCTTGTGCTTGATGTTTTTGAAAAAGACAAAACAAATTTTGATTTTAAAGATGATTTACTAGCACTACTTTTAGAGCAAGATTTGGATGAAGAAAAATTAAAACGGATTCAGAAAATCGTTCAAAAAATCTTTGACAACTTAAAAGGCGATTATATCGAATTTAGTCAAGAAAGATATATTAGTATTTTAATTGACATTGCTCAACGAATTGGAAATAAAGAGGAATCTGAAAATTTAATCAATCGCTACATTCATTTTCCTCGAATTCGGAAAATAAAATTGGAAATGCTTTTTGAAAAAGAAGATTATCAATCTGCTAAACAACTCATCGCAGAAGGTATTCAAGTAGCCAAAGATAAAAGACATCCAGGAACAGTCTCGCAATGGAAAAATCTGCTCATTGAAATTAGTCGATTAGAAAAAGACGTACATGAAGAAAGAAGATTACTTCAAGATGAATTTTTTAGCAGTTACAATAGTATAGCGTATTTTTTAAAACTCAAAGATACGTTTGACTTAAAAGAATGGCCTGAAGAGAGAGAAATAATCATCTCCAAAATATTAGGCAAAAATAAAACGATAAACTATAAAAATGTAGATACACTTGCTCAAATTTACATCAATGAAAAATTATGGAAACGATTATTAGCATTATTTCATCATAAAAACATTACCGCTCATTCCATTGATAGATATGGTGTTCATTTACACAAAGCGTACCCTAAAGAAATGTTAGCATTGTATAAACCAATAATCATTCAACAAGCCCAAGTAGCCAATAAGCGTTCTGATTATCGAAATATAGCAAACAGTTTGAAAGATCTTTTAAAAATTAAAGATAGTCGAGATATGGTAGAAGAATTATTACAAAAATTTCAAGCAGAATACATTAGACGTCCTGCCATGATAGATGAGTTGAAAAAAGTTCTATAAAATTACTCCTTAAATAAATCATCCAATACAACTACCTGATCAATATAGTTAACTCGATGGTCATTTTCAACAATTCCCATGGTCGTGATTAAAGTGATGAAAATATGTTTCTTTGTTTTAGTGTGATAATTAAATATCCGCTTTTTATTTTGAATATTTTCTGCATCTTTTTTTGTGACCTTATAATCAGAAATACTGTGTTTTATTTCACACAAATTTATTGATTGATCGCTTCGGTCAACTAATAAATCAATCTGAGTCCCTGGTAACCCGTCTTTGGGTTTAGCTATAAATGATGAGATAGAAGAAGCCACACCAGAAATACCTAATGCCTTTCGTATAGTATCAATATGTAGAAAACAAACATTCTCAAAAGTATATCCACTCCAACTTTTCCACTTTGGAAGGTCACTTAATTTTGTAAAATTCATTTGACTACCTTTACCCAATGGAACTATAAATGTCAGATAAAAAAATGAATAAAAATCTATCAATCGATAAAGACTTTCTTTTATTCTCTTACCATAAGCTCCATACACTTTTATAAAACCAGATTGTGTTAATTCTTCTAATAGTTTAGATAACATTCCTCCGTCTTTAAATGAGGTAGTTTTAATAATTTCTTGTCGGGTTAAGCCCTTCCTTTTTTTGGCTAAGGCTTTAATAATAATCATATGATTTTGGTAGTTGTCAAAAAGAGACGCAAATAGTCGTTCGTATTCATTTCTCAAATACCCTGTTTCTGAAAAACAAATTTGCTGAATATTTTGAATAGCTGACAATCCGGGTTTCAATTGATCAAGGTACATCGGAATACCTCCCATAGTCATATAAATTTGTAAAATTTGATAACGATTTAATCTTATTTTTCTAGCTACACAATAAGCCTCTGTTTCTGCCAAGGTAAAAGGAGGAAGAAACAACAAGCGTGTAACTCGATTATGCAAGCCCCCTTTGTCATTTATTATTTTGTCAATCATCCAAGAGGCAGCAGAACCACAAACCGCTAAAACAATATTTTCTTTAGATGCCCAACTATTCCAAAAATATCCTAGGCCTTTTATGAAGCCAGAACGTTTTGTTCCCAACCAAGGTAACTCATCCAAAAAAATGACCGCTTTCTCTTTTTTATTCACTGACGTAATCGCTTGCGTTAGCAAGTGAAAACCCTCTAACCAAGAAGTAGGTACCTTTTCGATGGGATAATCTGGAAAATATCTACTGAGACTAAGTGTAAAATTTTGTAATTGTTCAGGTTTACTACCATATTGCAATCCTGTCAATTCAAAAATTATTTCTTCTTTATATACTTGCCTTACTAAATAAGTCTTCCCAACTCTTCTCCTTCCAATCAAAGCAACCATCTCCGCTTTATTTGATACTAACGCTGACTTCATTTCTTTGATCTGAGATGCTCTCCCAATTACAATTGAATCCATTTTTATTAATTTATAACACGCTATAATCCACTGAATCTATGTAAAAATAGGCACTTTCAGCGGATTATAAAAACATAATCCGCTGAATCTATATAAAACAAAGTAGAACTATCGCTAGATATCCAAAAAAATACAGCCTCTCAAGAGGTTTTGAATGGCTTTCGTATTAACATGAAGTTTGGGATTTTAGAATGGATTTTCTATCTTGTAGAGTCTTTAAGAAAAATCATATTCATGGGAAAAAAAATCAGTAAAAGTCCTGCAATGCTTCAAAAAGAAGCACGTATCAATGAATTACAGCAGCAGATTAAGAAAGAACGTACGACTCTCAAAAGACTTCAGACACGACTAAAAAACACAAAACAGGAAATTACGGATATACAGAGGGAAGTCTCTAATACTGTTTTTAGAAATATAGAGAAAATAGAAACATTACAAGCTGAAGTGATCGCCTTAATAAAGGCTTGTAAGAAATTTAAAGAGATGGGAGACGACGACCGAGAACAATTAGATATGCTGATAGACGAATTAACGGAAATAAATGAAGAGGCGATGTTTGGTGATCTTCAAGAAAAAAAGAAGCAAATAGAAGATCCTGAATTTGAAGAAGAACAGCGTGCTAGAATGCGGGATGTATTTGAACAATTTAAAGTAAAACCACTAAAAGAAGAACAGAAAGATATTCGTAAAATATTTATAACCTTATCTACTAATTTTCATCCTGACAAAGCTAGAAACGATAAAGAACGAAAAGACTATCATTCTCTGATGCAACAAATCAACGAGGCTTATCAATCAGGTGATATTGATAAATTATTGGAATTAGAAAAGGTTTACCTAAGTGACAAAATAGTTGATTTTTCAACTAAAGCCGTCACCGTAGATATGTTGACGCAGATCATAGAAAAGCTTATCCGCGATTTGAATTTTATCAAAAATCAAACAAAAAGAACCAGTTCAGAGATAAAGGCACTCCGAAAGTCTGAACTGGGAAATATGCTTACAGAAGTAAACCGAGCGGAGAAATATGGTATGGGGTTAGGAGAAATGACGGAAGATATGGATATGCATTTAGAGCGTCTTAGTGGACTTCGAGATACCCTCCAATTATGTGTAGAAAAAGGAAATATGGATCCCATGCACGAAATGGTCAATGAGCAAATGTCCTTATCTCCACTGGATTTCATAGCAGGTTTAGACATGGACGATGAGGAATTTTCTATGATGAATGAATTCTTTGGCGGATTTGACGACGATCCCGAACCAGTCAAAAATCCTAAAATTCCGGTAGGTACCTCCGTACAAATAAAAAAGAATATTCCATATCCGTACACCACTGGATTGAGTCTAAAAGGATGGCAAGGTCGTGTTTCCGAGGTTTTTAAAATAGATAAAGAAATAATTTATGTCATCCAATTGGATAGTATCGCTTTGAAGGAAATACCTGAAAAAATAATTAAGGCTATATTGGATGACGGGGAAAAATTTAGTACCGTAGAGGTATCCCTTAGTGATATTAAAAAGGTACCTCCGCGCGATACGCCCGAAGAGGCGATCCGCACTTTCCGTACGATTTTACATCGTAGAAATTGGAACTATTTACCAAAGGACGACAATGCGATGATGCAGGAGATTTTACTAAAATTTCCCGAAAAATCAGATAAAGAAAATTGGGAATTTTGGATCAAAGAGAATATTTCATTTCCTATTAGCGGTAAAAGTAGAGGATATTTTAAGGACCCCTCTGGTATGAAAATGAAGATAAATTCCATATACGAATGGCACGAAGGAGCTGGCTTACTTGTCTTGATAGATAGGAGTGGTATGGTCATGGATCATCCACTCATTGATATTAAAATTGATGGTAAGCATAAGAATATATTTGAACTTTATGATGAATGGTATGATATGGAATATTAAGGGATACAAACTTTTTTCAAAAAAAAATACGTTTCTTTACTAAGCAAGAAACCCTAAGAATTGACTTTATCTGACAAAACTAGCCTAACAAGACTAGCATTATTCATCAACAAATAATACCTTTATATACGAAATTTACTCAAAAACTGTCTTTACAAATACTACAAGGCTTTATTTTAATATAGTTTTTATGAGAAAATTATTTAGAATACCGTCTATTAAAAACAAAATTATGAAACATATATTCTTCTCTCTCTGCATACTTTTAGTTGCTAACACCACAAATGCCCAATTTCAAGCAACCGATAAAGGATTGACCATTCTCGTTACGGACGGTACCGACGGTGGTAAAAATAGTGATTTACGGGCGCCCGGCGAATTTAAATTGCCCGAGCAAGCAAGAGGAACGGGTGCCGCAGGCGCAGATATTCCCACTTCATACGATCAGCTTAGCAGCAAAGGCTCAGAAGATGCTTTTGTTTTAGACGCTCCCATTCGTGAGCTCGGCATGACCGAATGTATTCAGGCAGCTGCTTTTTTAGAGCGTCCGCAATATGGAAAGCTTGGATTTATGTTGATCTTTTCTATCAACGACTCAATTGGTGGAAAGCAGGCGGTACTTGAAAAGAACGGTACGACTTATTACGGCGTCTATCGGTTGATCCGCCAAAAAGCCGCTAACGACGAAGAGATTCCTGCAGGTATGACTTCTTACCAAATTTCTGGTACGTTTTTATTGTTGGGGATGTCTTAGGATTGTTGA
>CAZYAC010000244.1:5841-8018 GCA_964645475.1 uncultured Saprospiraceae bacterium
TTGTTGAATAATAAAATAAAACCTCCTAAGGCTATTTGCTTTAGGAGGTTTTTGTTTTTTTTAATACTCTAGCCAAAATAAGATAAAAGCAGCACACCTAATATAAAGGTAACAACAGATGTTAGTACTCCAATCGCTCCCAATACAATACCAATTGTTGTCTTCCAATCACCCTTTTTCGGCTGAACAGTTGGGTCTTTTCTATTTTTTCTTAGATACTTTATTCCATTAGAAATTCCTGCAATTCCAAACAAGAAAGCAGTTAAATTAAATCCTAATAAGAGCAGAAAAAAAAGGCTAGATCCTATCATTGACAAAGAAGTGGCAACCCATAATTCCACACCTAAAACCAATATGCTTCCTATTCCGAATACTAAGCTTTTATTTGGTAATTCATTTTTTCTTTTAGCCTGTTTTCGAATCTTTCGATCTAGTTTTCGCTGAATTTTCCTCAGTATAATTCGCTGAAGAAAATGTCCCTTATGCTTCTTCTTTGAAAAATTGACCGGATGATGCGTTGCTTTATTTTTAGGAATGGATTGTACGGCCTGCAAAGAGAAAGGAGTTCCTACTATAAAAAATAATACAATTACAATAATTACGTTTTTCATACTATAATTTTCATTAAAAAATGTCAATTATAGTAGTGACGAAAAAAATAGAGACAACCCTAAAAATGGGGACCACCCATGACTTGAGTTCACCTTTTGGTGTTTTCTTTAGGCTCTAGTAGAAAACTCTGCCCACAAAGGATAGTGGTCAGATATTTTCCAGGATAATTCTTTTTTTGTTGTTCCTCCACGATAAGTAACGCTATCCACGAAATCATAGTTTCCTCCCCGTAGATATTCGAGGGATAATCGAGAGGTGCCGTTATCTCCCATAAACCAAGCGATATGATCGTAGAATTTTGTCTCATCAAAAATGGAGCGCGTTACCGTCTGCATATCAGCGGGAATATGTAACCCACTAGAAATAAAAGTTTCGTGCAATAAATCCCCTCGTTTTTCAATATTAAAATCTCCCAGTGCAATCAGATTTTTGTCATACACATTGGAATCTTTACCCCAATCGGAAAGCCAGTTAGCAATTGCTTTTAATTCGGGAATTCGTTGTTTTTTATTATTACCATAAAGAATATGTAGCGTCACCAGAATAAAAGATTTTCCGTCAATCTTAAAACTGACCGCATAAGGTGTTCGGGCAAATTGCTCACTGAGCGCATCTTCATCAATCTTATTAAGTTCTTCTTTTGGAACCACCAATTCGCTCGCTAGTCCCGACAATTGCACGCGTCTGGTATCAAATAGATAGGCGATTCGTTCTCCGTTTCCGGAAGCACCTTTCGTCACATCGGTTAAAATAAACGACCAGTGATCGCCCAAAAATTTCATCAGGGTTTCAAGGGCTTTGATATTGGCTTTTACTTCTTGTACGGCCACCACATCAAATCGAGAAATGATTTCTGCAATGTAGATAATGCTTTGCAGGTCGCGTTTAGGAGAATCGTCTTTGTTGGCATTCCACTTGTCGGTAAAATCACCGAAAGCCCGGATATTCCAAGTGGCAATCATCACGTTTCGATCCACCTGTTTGGGTGGAATGCGGGTATCTAAATCTTCTTTTAAGCGGTCCAAGCCAGACGATACGTAGGCTGGAATTGTTTTCAAATTGCTCATCTCAAGTATGTTTGTTCTTTGTTTCTCTTTAGTTTTTTAGAATTATCTTCAAAGATAAGAGATGTTTACCGAAATGTAAAGGCTTACCCTCACAACGAAGAATAAGCTCATCATTGGAGCGAGTGTAGGATTCACTAGCTTTATCAACCAAAGTTTCTAAGAAAGTGTGTAACCAATAATTAATATTCCAACCAGAATCATCCCAATAACAATACCGAACCCAGCTTTCAAATCATCGCCATTTTTTTGACCTTGTATTTTCTTTTCTTCAAAATGATTAAACCCATTGATCATAGCGACAACCCCTAAAATCACTGCAATTAAACCAAATAAAAAAAGGTTCGATAATGCACCTCCAATGCTAGTGGCTGAAGTAAAAGCAAGATATCCAAGTATGACAGCTAAAAGACTTAACAAGCCAAAAAAAAAGCTCTTATTAGCATTGGTATTGGGTTGGTTTTTCTTCTGCTTATTAGACTTTCGTGCTTGACGAGCTAT
>CAZYAC010000245.1:0-8018 GCA_964645475.1 uncultured Saprospiraceae bacterium
GGTCCAACAGAATATACTTCAAAAGCGGAGTTTGAAAATACTGTAGAAGAAATAATAGATGGTCATAGATGGACGGAGTTAAAAGAAAGGACTTTTCAATTGTTAACTGAAAAATGCAGACAGGTGTTGACGCTATACATCAGTGCCGAAAAGCCTTCAAAAATAGCAGAATTATTGCAGATAGACGTAAACGCTGTATACCGACGAAGAGACAGATGTGGCAAGGAATGGAGAAGACTAATGGAAAACGATTCTGATTTTAAAAACTGTAATCCATTTAGAAGATGATAAATGAAAACGATCACACGTTGATTCACAAATATATTGATAAGGAATTGAATCCTTTGGAAGTAAAAGCGTTTGAGAAGCGCCTTTTAGTGGAGGAGGACTTAGCCAAGGAACTAGAAATAGCAAAATCCATGACTAACTTCGTCAAGCATAGAAGCTCTATCAAAGTGATGGAGGAAGCCATAAAAGCAGAAGCCGAAAAAAATAAAACGAAGGAACGCAAGGTGCTATGGTATAAAAATAAATACCTGCAAATAGCAGCCTCCATATTATTCTTAGTTCTTGCTACGTTCCTAATTAAAAACTTGACCTCTTCTAGTGATTCTCTTTACGATAAATACGCAATTCATTCTCCGCTTTCTGGAGAGTTAGGTGATAATGAGACTATTGATTTGGCCAAGGCAATAAACTTCTTTAATAATTCTGATTATAAATTAGCATTGGTAGAATTTGAAAAGTCCTCTTTAGAGGATGCTCCGAATTTTAAATTAGCAAATGGAATTTGTTATTTAGAACTTGACCAATTCCAAAATGCTAAGAATGAATTTGATTATTTGGTTCAAAACAATGTATTATATAAAGGAAAAGCACTCTGGTACTTAGCGCTAACCGCTCTTAAGGAAGAAAAAATTACTGATTGTAAAACTTACCTCAAGAGAATTGATAAAGAATCCTATTATTATCCTAATGCGATGGAATTATTAGATTCGTTAAGTGATGAATGAAAATTCTTGATTATCCAAGATGGGACGATACAAGCTGTTCAACTTCACCCAACCACCCGCCGCCCCAAAAACAACCCCAACAAAACAACCCCTCCAATCAACAAATATTTCCACAGCGAATTCGATGAAAATTCCATGCTATTGGCATTACCTGATTGGAGGAAGGCAGCCCAGTAATAGGGGTGGGATTCGACTTGGTCGGCTTGTGCTAGATGATTCAATTTTGCTTGTTGGAGTGCTTGATCTTTGGTTTGTCCTTTTAATAGATTTTCGTAGAAGTTGATCATGATATCGGAGGTGGTACAATCGTCTACGGACCATTGTGTAACTACAGAGCTAAGACAACCTGCTTGTGCAAAGCCACGCGCGAGACTTAAGACGCCTTCTCCTTTTATTAATTTACCTGTACCAGAATTACAAGCACTCAGCACGACCAACTCCGCATTGAGCTGCATGTTATATAGATCTGCGTTGGAGAGATAATCATCTGTCAGAAAAATTTTATTGAATAAGGGGTTTGCTTCATCTACACAGGCGTGGGTTGCTAAATGGATGATGCGGTTTTTATTGGCGGTAGATTCGAATGTTTTCTTTTGAGCTGCTTTGTCTAAATGAATTTCTCCATTTAATAATTGATGGATGGTTTCTACTTCTTTCTTACTGCATTGTAGATTGTATAATTCGCCTGCTTGACATGATCTAGATGTTATTTGATCTGTTGCGCTCTTAAAAGAAGGAGCAAAGGCGATAAAATGATCGCTATAGTTTTGTTGCCTGCGGCTGTTATTTTTGAGCATTAAGGTAGCAGAGTATTCATAACTCAGTTGATACTTTTCTAAGACATAAGCTAGATTTTTTGTGCTAAAGAGTATTTTTTCTTGCGGTGCGGCTTCCATCAAGAGCAGATCGAAAGGGATGAAATTAAGTTGATCATCCGGAATGATTTTTAGTGCCTGAATATTTTTTGGTAAAAAACTTAATGCGGGTTCAAGAATTTTTTCATATAGATAGAAGGCATTTTCAGTGAAGCTAATATAATTTGCTTGAACTTCGTGATCCTCTGGCGCCCGGCTAATAGATGTTCTCAATTGATGGATGGCCAACAATATTTTTTCCTCTTTTTTCATTTGAAATGTTTGAAATCCGTTTTCCCAGATAACAAAACCATAAATGTTTTCCTCCCCTATGAAGTATTCAATAATGGCTTGATTTGAACTGGACAAGGCGGACTGACAAGCACCTAAGGAAATTTCTGATGGCTGATATTTTTGCTGATAAAAATTAGGGTATTGGTTTTCAAAATATTCGGTTAATTGCAATAATTGATTTTTTAAATCAAAGATTTCATTGGTCCATTTTTTTTCGTTAGGAGATGGGGTAGTTTCCTTATCTGCCTCAATCAGTTGTCGTTGATAATAAGCGATTTCCAATCGAAGGGCTTTTTCTTTTTGTAAAAGGCTATCAGGAAGTCCCTTAATTCCCAAAGCCGCTTGTTCATTAATAGCTTCTAATAGTAATAGTGATTTATTGCTTTCCGCTAAAGAAAAGGCTTCAAATGGTGTTTTTCAATTGAGGGAAATAATTAATACTGATTTTACGGTTACATTTTTATCAAAACATACACATAAAGTAGAATGACCTAATTTTTAGGAGGTTCTATTTTTTAAATGCAAAGTAGGAATCTTAGTGCCCGCTGAGAATGATGGTAATCTTACTAATATTTATATGAGTTCTAATGCAACTATTCAGAATCTAGATGTAGGAATTAGGGTTGAAAAAGGAGGTCCGGTTGATGGATCGACTGATGTTTATGGGGTAGTGTCCATGGATTGTACCAAGCTTATTTAGATGCATCCGATTGGCCTAAAGGAATTTATTTCGTATCTTCGGTAGCAAAATCTTCTAACCAACGATTACTTAGTAAATTGTCCGTCCAATGATTTTATTGAAAAGCGATTGATCGTTAAAAAACGATAATCAAACGCTCCAATACTTATTTATAAATTTACTAGAAAAGCTGGTTGCCTCAAGAAGATGATAACCAGCTTTTTTAACCAAGTGCTTGATCAAAAATAATGATAAGTTATGACTGAGGGTGTTTTTTGTTTAAACAAGACTTTCTAAGTATAGATGAAAAGAGCCCGTCATAGGTTATTAATCATTTTGAGCATGCACTAAAAACTATATAGTTATGAAACGATTACTAAAAAATAGCCAATGCTATGCCTTTAAATTATGTTTATTTCTCCTGTTAGGAATTTTTCTAAACAGCAAAGATCTAAACGCACAGACACTTTGTTATGCAACTCCACCGACCGCTGTGGAGTTGAATCAATGTAATGAAAATATTGCTCGAACTTTTGCACCCATCTTAATGCAGTCCGTCAGCACAAACTCCGATTTTTCAGTGAGTGGAAATGCGGATCGAATTGCGGCGGTCAATTTTGATGGCAACTGGAATAGTTCTGATAACTGGGAAAATACGTTCCTAACGGCGCCGTTAGGGAGTGCCTTACCAATGGCTTATTACCACGTTATCTGGACGTACGAATTCTGGATTATCACCTATACTTTCCACTATCCAAGGGATTATGGAAATGGTAGAGTAGGTTGTCCTAATACAGAAAATCATGAAGGTGATGCCGAAAGAGTAATTATTGTGGTAAAGCGTCCAGAGAGTTCTTCAACAGACGCTGGAGATCTAAAATTCGGAGTAATTACTACTAGACATGGAAGTGGATACGGACTTAGTTGTGTAAACGATTTGACGGCTATCGCTGATAGCGATCCATTTATTGGTGGTGGAAATACCCATACAATTGTTGGCTCCGCACCCGGTTCTCATGCCTTATTTAACAATTCAACCAAAGCTTATCCAAAAGAAGATGGCGATGGCCTTAACGGGGGGCAAAAATGGTGTCGACCCGATGCAGAATCTAGAATAAGATATACGCCAGGCACTGTTGCTGTCAAGAATGCGATACCTAGTAGTGGTATCTCGAACGAACGATACACCTTGGAAGATGTCACCATCCCCGGAGGACTATGGGATCGTAGATGTAATACGACTACTTTTCCTATCTGGGGAAGACTCGGTTGTGATGATTACAGCTGTGATAATGGTGTCAAAGCTTCCGCTCCCTGGAATGGAGAGAAAGGATCTGATCCGATTGCATATTTAGAAGATTTTTTTGATGGAAATCCTTTTAGTGTCGATTGTGATTGTCGAAGTGATATCTGTGAAGATGATGTTTCCGTTGAATTTGAAGACAATACCTATGTTTTTAATCCTTTTGACTGTGATGATAGTTCTGACTGTGGAGATTCTCCATTTTCGATTACTACTTTTTCTACCTTTTGCATGGATCAAGGTCGGATTCTACTAGCTAGTGGATTATCTTATCCTTACTCAACGGTATCCTGGGAACTTCCTCCGGGAATAATCCAAAATCCTTCTCTTCCTTTAGATCCACCTAATTCGATTCGAGTTGACTTTGCACCCGGAGCAACAATCGGCAATTATCTGATGACTGCTTATGAAAATAGGGCTCCTTGTTTTCCTAAAAGTACCCAATCGATTTTTATGTCACCTTTACCTTCTCCACCACCACCTGTTGTGGAAGACTTACCGACTAGTTGGAGCAATACATTTAACTTTGGTGTCGAAGGTGTTCAGATTATTCCTTCATTGGAAATTAATAATGGAGGAACGCTTCGTGTCAACGATATAGGGCCGACAGGATATCTTCCAGGCACGGGGCAAAGTACAAACCCAAGCACTTTTTACGCAGACCTAATGAGTTGCAATGGAGATCCAGTGGTCGTTAATGTCAATGATGGAGGACGATTTATTTTAGGCAGTGATCCAAACGATGACAGTCGTAAAGCGATTGTAACTGTAAGAGACGGAAGTACGGTTCATGTTAAATCTGGGGGGACACTTCGCTTAACGCGTAATTCGCAATTGATTGTGGAAGAAGGAGCTACCCTGATCATTGATGACGGTGCTAGAGTTGACTTGTGGTGGTCTGAATCTACGATTCGTGTAAAAGGCGAACTAGTCGTCAATGGTGAATTTGAATTCTCGGGTAGTGGCTTTTTTCAATTCGATGAAACTAATACGCTGACCTTAACGGATGAATTTAAGTTGACAGGTCAGAATGTGAATCATCGTTTTATTCGCATAAATGGTGGTAGTTTAAATATTGGAAGCCATAGTTTACGTCTAAGCCATGGAACGGTGGAATATCGGGACGAGTCACAAATCGAAGTAGGCACCGGAGGTCGTCTATATGCTTATAGGGTTAATTTTAAGTCAATGGTTCCACAATCTTATTCAATTGGTTTATCTTTACAAGATCCATCGTATGTACATGTGGCTTTCTGCAATTTTGATGATTTTGATACAGGAATCAGTTTCAATGATTTCTACTCAGTAGACCACTTTAAAATAACGAACAATACATTTACTAGAAATATTTTTGGTATTTGGGGAGATGGAGGAGATGAAATGATCATACAAAGTTCTGTTTTTGATCAAGGGTTTTATGGGATTCAGTTATCCAATATTAATAAACTTTCCCTTCGGAGTAGTCGAATAAGTAGTGTGGACCTACCCAGTCTTACTACGGTAGGTTTAGATTTAAATAATGTAACAGATGCTTACGTAAGCAGTACTACATTTTCTAATAATACAAATAGTGTAAGATTAAATGATGTGTTTAGTTATTCGATGGTTGGTGGACGCATCGAACATCCAACATCCTTTGATAACGCATCTACAGTAGGGATTCTAGCGCCTGCTCCTACGACCATAAATGACAATAACGAGACTAATATCTATCTGAGTTCTAAAGCGATTATTCAGAATCAGCAGGTGGGAATTAGGGTTGAAAAAGGAGGCCCAATAGATGGAACAAATGAAGTGTTTGGCTTAGTATCTTTGGATTGTGCGAAGCTTATTAATAATAAATCTGGAATTGAGGGGATAGACGTAAGCTTGGAAATAGATGCCTTGGTGCATTGTGGTTGTAATTCAGTAGACGAGGCATCGCCCAACACGTTTATCAAATCGAGTGGACCTCAAGGGGGATGGTCAAAGTTTTTCAATATCTGTTATAGTGACCTTAATGTAACGACCGTTTCTGCTCAGGGTAATTACTGGAGCGGAGGAAATGAAAGTACAACGGGGAATTGTGATGGAGGTGCAGCTGCCGTTCTAGAAAATGACATCCAAGCACTCATCGAACCTACCAGATGTGGTCCCATAGTTATTGAACCACCTAGAGACGTCAAAGGGTTTGTTAGAGAGGACGAAATAGGCCAAGAAAATAGGTCGATGGAAATTTTCCCTAATCCTAACGATGGAAAATTTACCATTGCGTTAAGTCAAGCAGACTTCAGACTTAGAATTTACAATAGTATAGGAGAAATATTGTTGGAGGAATCTTCCATGAGAGGAAGTATGAATCTTGATCTTAGTAATTGGTCCAAGGGAGTCTATTTTGTAGAAGCCTTTGATCGGTCTACCGAAAAGAAATTTCTGGAAAAATTAATTGTCCAATAATTTTTTGAACTATTGATAAGCCGACTGTCGATTTTATTTGATAGTCGGCTTATTTTTTTATTTTTTTCCGTCCTCCCCCAAATACTTCTCAATCTCCTTCATACATCCCTCATACCGTTCCAACCGATTTTTACTGGTATAACTATAGGAGCTTAAAATGTTTTTGAATAAGGTTGAAAAGTAAATATCATCGGATTGTGTGGTTCCTCCTAATAAATCAAAATTATCTTTTAGGTACGGATAGTAATCGGTGGAGTAGAGGTTACGGGAGACTTCGTTAAAGCTTTCGACCCATTTATAGTATTCGTATAAATTGATGATTTTTTGTTTCCGTTTAAAATCTTTCATAAATCGGATGTCGCCAGATTCTATAAAATTTAGGTAGGCATTCTTTCGAATATAAACCCCACTCATGCTTAGTAATTGCATAGAAAGTAGATTGATTTTTCGTGTTTCTTTTTTCTGCGCAATGAACATAAAAATAGAGTCCAGTTTGGCGATGTTAGATTGGGTGTGTTTGATGCCTTTTTCAAGAAAATATTTATTGAATTTTGTCTCATCTTTAATCTGCTGGAGGTGCATATTGATGGTTTTGGCTTGTTCGTTTTCCGTACCGCATTTATTCAATTGAAAAGCGATCAGAATGCCAATAATAACCACGATAAATTCTAAGCCGTGATTTAACCAGTCTATTTTTTTTCCATTTGACATAGGGAATGATTTAAACAACTAAAGATCTACTTATGATAAGGTTATTGCGCATTCACCCTCCGCAATCCTCCCAATAAATTCATCATCAATTCTTGCTCTAATACTTCTTGATCGATGGTTCTGTGTCGGGCGTACCAAGAATATAATCGACGCAACGTTGATAGAATACTAAAACACGCTATTTCAATATGGACCGGTTTTAAATCCTTTTCGTCAATAGCCTGCTGGAAAATTTCGAGAAATAATTTTTCGTAGTGATTACGTAGATGGACGTACTCGTCGTACCCGTAGCTATTTTTTTTATCATCATTTTCCAAAAATACCCACTGATCTGGGACGAGCGAAACGGCATCTGGATTTTCTATGGTAATGGTGATTTGATCCCGAATGATTTGTTCCAGTTTTTCAATAGCAGGTAGGTTAGTTTCGTGCACTCGGTCGATACTAGTAACATAGATTTTTGCGATAGGCAAAAGAAGAGCTTGCAAGATTTCCTGTTTGCTGGAGATATGATTATACAGACTAGCCGATTTCATGCCGACCTCCTCCGCAATATCTCGGATAGAGGTAGCAACGTACCCTTTTTTTCTAAATAGGCGGGCTGATTTTGCCAGAATCTCCTTATGTCGATTTTTAGATTTTAAGGTCAAGTCGATGATTTTTGAGTAGCCAATAGACTTTATGCTGAAATTTTTTGTAAAGAAGCCAAATAGATATTTTTGATCATA
>CAZYAC010000246.1:0-8016 GCA_964645475.1 uncultured Saprospiraceae bacterium
TCTGAAAATTTTTCTGCCGCATTATGATAGTGTTCCGAAGAATCTAAAAGTGCTTTAGAAGGAATACAGCCGACATTAAGACAAGTACCGCCAAGGGTCGCATAACGTTCAATAATAGCCGTTTTTAGTCCTAGTTGTGCTGCCCGAATAGCCGCTACATAACCGCCAGGACCAGAACCAATAATGATGAGATCGAATTCCATGATTGATTAATTGTTATTGTTATTAGTGTTGTTGTTACTGTTATTGTTCCCGTTATTTTTGTTATTGGGATTTTTCCCGCGGCGGCCACGGCCACGGTTTTTATTACGATTTTTTGATTTGCCTTTTTCAGTTTTTTTATTGCCTTCTGCTTTTGGCGAACCAGTTTTATTATCCTTGTTAGAACGTCGATCGTCAGATTTCTTATTGCGATTACTTTTTCGAGATCTACTATTTTTTTTCCGTCGCTTTTCTGGTGGCAGATCAATGACACCGGTTAGGTTTTCTTCCACACCTACGGGTTCAGCTTCCTCAAAATTCATGGCCATAATATTCAAGTCAAGTGGCATTTCATTATTGCGATTCATTTCTAAAATCTCCTTTACTTTCTCCACATTTAACGGATAGAATTTACCTCGGCCGCGATCTTTTTCGTAACAGTAATACATGAGTTGCTTAAACACATCAGTTTTTACTAAGACGGTAGTACCAGCTTCGGTTTTTAATTTATCTGCTCCTTTCGGAAAATGAGAAAGCGCGTCCATGTAAGAATCCAATTCGTAATTGAGGCAGCATTTGAGTCGGCCACATTGTCCAGACAATTTGGATTGGTTGATTGCTAAATTTTGATAACGAGCGGCAGCAGTGGAAACAGATTTAAAATCAGATAACCAAGTAGAACAGCAAAGTTCTCGACCACAAGATCCAATACCTCCGATCCGAGCGGATTCCTGACGAGCGCCGATCTGTCGCATTTCAATTTTTATTCTAAAATCTTTGGCGTACTGACGGATGAGTTCTCGGAAATCAACTCGTCCGTCTGCCGTATAATAGAATGTTGCTTTTCGACGATCGGTTTGCACTTCGACATCTCCTATTTTCATTTTGAGTCCAAGGGTACGCGCGATGACTCGAGCGCGCACCATGATGGGTTTTTCATCGGAAGAAACTTCAGCCTGTTTTTCCAGGTCTCGTTGATTGGCGATTCGGATTATTTTTTTAATAATTGAATCTTCCTTTACTTTCTTTTTTTTCATCTGTAACCGCACCAATTCACCAGAAAGTGAAACGCGACCAACATTCCAGCCAGTGCCGGTATCTACTACGACCATGTCTCCCGTAACAGCATGGACATGGGGAGGATTGTGAAAGAATTCTTTTCTGGCTCCTTGTTTAAAACTTACTTCAAGTAGGCTAAATTCAGAAGGATCTTCATATTCCATGGTAGAAAGCCAGTCATAGGTATTGAGTCGATTGCAACCACCAGAGCCACAACCACCATTGCTATTACAACCGCCGGGCTTACCATCTTTTCCAGGTGCACAACTTGAACATGCCATAGTTTTTATTTTGTCAACATAGTTATTAAAACTACGCTGTAAGTTTAGATTTTAAAATTTGGTTTATCTTGATAGATGCATCCAGAAATAATATTTTCGGATGCGCATTTCGCTCCACTGCGAAATAACATTGGTTCATTATTTTTGTGATTTTTTCTACGTGCTCGAAATTCATTACACGGAGCATTCGTTGTGCAGTTTCCAATTCGCCACTTTGTAATCTTACGACGGATTGTCCAGTCATTTTTAATACTAAAAATTCGCGCATAAAATGAAGTCCGTACTGCAAAAAATGTTTTTGACTTTCTCTTCCAATCTTCGCAATCCCTTCTACCCAATTGTGTAATTCTATTCCTTTACCTCCATAGCACTTCCGTAGCCAATCCAACAAGATTGCAGCATTATCATTTTTTTGTTGATCTATTAACTGCAAGGCCTGATTAAAATCTCCATTGGCGAGGTAAACAATTTCTTGTAATTGTTTTTCTTCTGTCAATCCTTTGGAAGTGAGTCCTTGCGCAATCTCTTCATCAGATAGTCTGGGAATTTTTACTAATTGACATCGAGAGAGAATCGTAGGTAAAATTTTCTCCTGATTTTCGGCTACCAGTAAGAAAACGGTATTTTCCGGTGGTTCTTCGATGAGTTTTAGCAAGCGATTTCCTTCTTTGGCTAAATATTCGGGTAACCATAGTAAAAGGATTTTGTGAGAACCTTCAAAAGCTTTTAGGCTCAATTTTCGGATGATATCCAAACACTCATTTTTATTGATATTCCCCTGTTTGTTTTCAGCGCCGATAGATTGTAACCATTGATTAACTTCCAGATAGGGATTCTCAGAAATAGCGGTACGCCACTCTCCTAAAAAATGGGTACTAAGCGCTTTACTTCCTACACAAGGATAGGAGAAATGAATATCGGGATGAATGAATTTTTGGGCTTTTTTACAATTGCTACAAACTCCGCAGGCGTCGGTTTCACCTTTGTCAGTACAAAGGATATATTGAGCGTAAGCAAGGGCTAGGGAGAGATTACCTGAACCAACCGGTCCAAGAAACAATTGAGCGTGGGGAATACGTTCGGCCCGCGCGGTTTCCGTTAGTGATTGTCGGATTGAATCTTGACCAATTATTTGCTCAAATTGCATAGAATAAAAGGGTAGCTGGCTGCTCCAACGATCAAAAGGGGAAAGAAATGAGGGCGAATACGGACAATCTGCCTAAATTACAAGACTATTTGCAATGTATACAACTCACTAAATTTCAGTGAGGTAATTAAGACATGTATAAAAAATGAGCGGTGACGCTCCAAATATTTACTATATGCTCATTCCTGTTGGAATGTTCGCTGTTATTTCAGTATTCCTCTTTTTCACACTACCACAACCAAATTATTTGCGTAAAAATACACTTTTTAAGACATTTATTACGAGTTAATTTTTAAGTTGTTCAAAAACAAACATTTACCGAAAATCAATGTTAGATTATTATCTCTAGATCACTTAGCGGTTATTTAAAAACTTTTTAAATTAAAAATCAATGCGTATTTCTGTTTTTAGAAAAGCCCACTTCAATGCCGCTCACCGGCTCTATCGCCCTGATTGGACGGATGAACGTAACGAGGCCGTTTTTGGTTTGTGTAGTAACGAACATTACCACGGTCATAACTACGAAATGGAAGTAAAAGTGACAGGAGAAGTCGACGAAGAAACTGGTTATTTGATAGATTTAAAAATCTTAAAAGATTTGATAAAAGAACATGTAGAAGATGCTTTTGATCATAAAAACTTGAATGTACAGGTTCCAGAATTCAAAAACCTGAATCCAACTGCAGAAAACATCTGTTATGTAATTTGGCAAAAATTACGAGCACACCTTGACGAAAAATACGAATTGTCCATCCGATTGTTCGAAACTCCCAGAAATTTTGTTGAATATCCGGCGTAGAGACAATGCATGCATTGTTTCTACTATTCTTTTAATAATCTAACCGTTTTGATTACTTCATTTTCGCCGTCCAACATCTGCACCAGGTACATGCCTGCTCTCAGATGAGCGACAGAGAGTTGTTCACCATTTTGAATCGTACGATCTAAAGCCGTTTTTCCAATAATATTAAGAACTTTAACTCGCTTTACTAGCGTATTTTCTGTAATACGAAATACGTCTTTCGTTGGATTCGGATAAACCTTTAGACGCTGTGCTTCCACTTGTGTCGTTCCAGTGGTCGCATCCAAGGTTACAAAAAAGATAATATTCTCTTCATTGGATGGATTGTCTCTTTCAAAAACTTTAATATGTACCTCTGCCATCCCTGGAGTAGCGTTGGTAGTGTTTCCGGGAGTACCGCCAGGATAAATGTGTAAAATAATATCAGTAGTATCACCACCTATCATATTAAATTCTTGGGTATTAACGATTGGCAAATAGCAAAGATTATTATCACAAACAGCAGATTCCCACCCAGTAGGAAGGGAAATATTAGTACGTTCCCAGACAAAAGCACGGGTATCCATTCCACTAGGAATTAGATCAACATAAACTGAAATATCACCAGGGCTCGTGGAAGGATCATCCAAAGCAGCATATCCAAAAGCAGTATTTTCTCCAACTACAAGCGTGTCAGCTTGCGCCTGTACTACTATCCCAATAAGTAAAAGAGCAAAAGTGTAAAGGTATTTTTTCATAAAAAAATTTTAAAAATATAAATAGAATCTGGTGTATTGGTAAATTTAAGCAAACTAACCGATTTTTTATTTCTCCAAATAAAAATTAATTGTATAATTCTCTACAATCTGAGAATTTTCAGCGTTTTATCATCCCTTAAATCGACGAAAATGTCTATCAAACTGATTTTTTTGAAAATATCCAGTCCTGTTACTGACAATAGTAATTATTATTATTCTTATTAGCGATTTTTTTTTCGTTCTTTAGCAAAAAAAATCTATGCACATTGCAATTATTGGAAATGGGATTAGCGGAATTACCGCAGCAAGATTTATCCGTAAGCTTAGTGATCATAAAATCACCGTCATTTCCGCAGAAACTGACCATTTTTTTTCCCGTACCGCACTTATGTATATCTACATGGGACACATGCGCTTTCAGGATACCAAGCCATATGAAGATTGGTTTTGGGAAAAGAACAGAATTGGTCTAAAAAGGGGGTACGTAGAACAGATAGATACTCAACAAAAAAAATTATCTTTTAAAAATGGAGATACGCTCTCCTACGATAAGCTAATCTTGGCAACCGGTTCTAAACCCAACAAATTTGGTTGGCCCGGACAGGACCTCAAAAGAGTACACGGCCTCTACAGTTACCAGGACCTCGAAGCAATGGAAAAATATAGCGATGGTTTACAACGAGCCGTAGTAGTTGGTGGTGGACTCATTGGTCTAGAAATGGCAGAGATGTTCCATAGTCGACATATTCCGGTTACCATCTTGGTTCGAGAAAAATCCTACTGGAACGGTGTCATGCCTCCAGAAGAATCTGCCATGATCAATCGAGAAATTCATCGTCACAAAATTGACCTACGACTAGAAGAAGAACTCGCCGAAATCGTTGATAATGGTCAAGGAGAAGCCTGCGCAGTCATTACCAAATCGGGAGAACGCATAGAATGTGGCTTTGTCGGTCTGACCGCTGGGGTAAGTCCAAACATAAAATTCCTAGCAGAAACCGGCATTGAGACTAAGCGGGGTATTCTGGTAAACGAACACCTCGAAACAAGTATTCCTGACATTTATGCCATCGGAGACTGCTCAGAACAACGCGAACCCAAACCTGGTCGCAGAGGTGTGGAAGCTATCTGGTACACGGGACGAATGATGGGCGAAACAGTTGCTTACAATGTTTGTGGCAAACCGGTTGCTTACGATCCAGGCATTTGGTTTAACTCCGCTAAATTTATGGATATCGAATACCAAGTATATGGTGATGTCCGTGCCAACCAACCCGAAAAAGACCGCAGCATCTACTGGGAAGATGCCGAAGGAAGAAAATCTATTCGAGTTATCTACGACGAAGACCGAGGTCACATCGTAGGGTTCAATCTGATGGGCGTTCGTTTCCGACATGAGGTTTGCGAAAAATGGATCAAAGAAAAAACCAATATCGAAACCGTATTAATAAATCTGGGACTCGCCAATTTCGATCCGGAGTTTTATAAAAAATACGAACAAGATGTCTTAAACATATATAATAAACAGCAGGGTAAAAACTTAACCACAAAATCAGAACGAAGCTGGAATAAAGTATTTGCCTTTTTAAATTCATGATTTTTTTGCTGGTTAGCTGTTGGCCAGTTAGTTTTCCTCAATCGTAATATAGTGTCCGAAGAGAACTAACTGGCTAATAAGTCAACCAGCAAATCATAACAACCCTTTAAATTAAATCAATCTAGTTCGTACTTATTCTAAAAAGTTCAACGAATAAAAAATATCCACAATGAGTCAAGTTCAAAAAAGTATGTCATTGGCCAATCCGGCCCCTCCATTTACTGATTTAATTCAAAAAATAGCAGCTGCCGTAGGTGGCTTAGGACTATTATTTATGTTACTAGCTTTGTCTGGTAACGGTGCCATCCAAAATAGTACATGGTTGTACAGCGCCCTTTCCTTAATTTTTGTTGGGACCGTTATTTATTCTTGGAGGGCCTATATGACGGTACCTGAAGGAATCAAAAATAATGGTAACTTCTTTAGTTCGCTTGCGAGTAAAGGACTTTGGGGATGGATACTGGGGATTGTATTAACTGGGTTTTACGTGGTACTTTATTGGTTTCCACAATATTTAGGACTGGGTAGTGACGGTGCTGCCAGTACTGGATTAATAGCCTTTTTTGATCCACTTTCTAGAGCCTTAAGTGGTAACCCTGCTAGTGAATGGTTTGTCTATGGAACCCTTTACACGGTGGCGATTCTATCTTTTGGAATAAAATTTATTTTTAAATATCGGCATAATAAATACCAGATTGTAAGAACCATTTCGGTCATGTTTTTTCAATTGGCTTTTGCATTTTTAATTCCTGAAATCATGCAAAAGCTTCAATATCCTTATTATAGTTTTACCAATATGTGGCCGCTAAATCAATACTTTTTTCAAGATTGGCAGATAAACGGTTTACTGAACTCAGGTAGTATTGGAATGTTTATGCTACTATCTGGGTTTGCGATGATCTTTATTATCTCCCCTGCCCTCACCTTTTTCTACGGAAAACGCTGGTATTGTTCGTGGGTTTGTGGTTGTGGCGGATTAGCAGAAACGGCAGGAGATCCTTTCCGTCACTTATCTGACAAATCTTTGAAAGCTTGGCAAATAGAGCGTTGGATGATTCATACCGTACTGGTCTTGATCACCCTCACAACTGCGGCTACCATTTACTCTTATTATACGAACGACAATAATGTATTGATTACTAAACCAATCGCCATTGGACTTATTGTACTAGTTGGTTTAATGGTCATTGGAGTGGTACAGAAAAACAAAAAAGAGATTAATAGCTCTAAAGCAAATTTAGTAACGATCATCAGTGCGGTGGTTGCTATCATTTCAATACTGACAGTTGTTGCTTATTTTACAGGAGCCTTTATCATTGATGGTGCCATCTTAAGAAAGTCCTACGGGTTCTTCATTGGTTCTGCGTTTTCAGGTGTAATAGGCGTTGGATTTTATCCCTTGATGGGAAGTCGAGTTTGGTGTCGTTTTGGATGTCCAATGGCAGCTTTACTAGGATTACAACAAAAATTCTTTTCTCGATTTAGAATCACTACTAACGGTGGTCAATGTATTAGTTGTGGAAATTGCTCTACGTATTGTGAGATGGGAATTGATGTTCGAGCTTACGCCCAAAAAGGTCAAAATATCGTTCGTGCGTCCTGTGTAGGTTGCGGAATCTGTGCAGCAGTTTGCCCCCGTGGCGTACTTAAATTGGAAAATGGTTCGGTTGATCTAAATAGTAAGACCACCCAATTAAAAGCTATTCATATCGCAGAAGGAGATGTGAGAATTCTGTAAAAAAATCATTTACCTATAATTTGTTGCAAATTGGTATGGAAGATCTTAGTCTCCATACCAATTTTTTTGCCTTTTTTCCCTGATTTTATTATCTTATATTTTAATCTTTCTTACTTTTCAGCGTGGACTAGTTGATAAGTTGGGAAATTAGTCCTATCGAAGTTTAAACGTGAGATGCGGCAATAATTTTCCTCTTGAAAGTGAGAGAACCGCGAAATCGACGAAGGAGATTCATGAGCGAAGCGAACTAAAGCGGGCGGGATGATATTTTGAAAAGAAGTATAACTAAGCTAATTCAAGATTAAAGAAAATTATTAGAGCATCAAACTCAAAACAATGAACTATCTCCTACTCATCTTCGGTCTTTTGTTAATTGGCAATCCCACTACTCCATCTTCTTCACCCGATTTAAACTACGGTCTAGTAGCCTATTATTCTTTCGATGAATGTGATG
>CAZYAC010000247.1:0-8008 GCA_964645475.1 uncultured Saprospiraceae bacterium
CAGCTTTGCTAGCACCGTAAGCAGGTTGTTTGGGTTCGCCTCGAAAAGCACCTCGCGAGGAGACATTGACGATTCGACCACCGCCCTGAGCAATCATATGCGGCACGACTTGGTGACAAAAATTGGCGGGGCCAGTCAGATTGATGGCTAGAGTCCGCTGCCAAGCCTCTTGCCATTCTTGATAGTCTGTATCTACAATTGGATGTGGTTCAAAAACTCCGGCATTGTTGATTAGGATATCAATTTTTCCAAATGCCTCTATGATTTGTTCTACGACCAACTTGATAGATGTTGGATTTTCTATGCTCAGTTGAATACAGGCGTGCTGGTCACCAGGCAAGCTATCAATGACGGCACGTGCCGCTTTTTCGTTGCGGTTATAGGTTAGAATAAGATCGGCACCCCGTCGGGCAAAGTCTCGAGCTGTAGCTTCGCCAATACCTCTAGAAGCACCCGTGATCAAAACGGTTTTATTGGTAAAATTCATTGGTTAGTTTTTTAAGCCTGTTGGTTGGTTAGCTATTAGCTTGTTGGCTTCCTGCTAGCGCGAATAACTAACTAGAAGAATTCAACATAAATCAAGAATTAGCTAACAGTAAATTTTTTGTTAGCATTAATTTTATTTAATCAACAAATCATTCAAAACTCTCTCTAAAAAACCGTTCTATAGTTGCTTCTGCTGGTAATCGTAGAGGAGCAAAGGCGTTTTGGTTTTTGTAATTAAGATTGGCGGGATATTTCCACCAGAACATACCGGAAATAAATTCAGCCTCTTGTAGACTTTCCAGAACAACTCGGTAGGCGATTTCCTGATGGGCCGCATTTTCGGGACGGCCATCTGATCTAGCATGAGGTAGCGTCCATGGATGGGTAATATTCCGGAACCCAATTTCTGTCAGGAGTAAAGGTCGTTGGTTTTGCTGTTGTACTTTTTCTAGGTTTTTTAGAATGTATGAAAAGGATGCTTTTAGCTTTTTTTCTGAAATATTCTTTTTGTTGGTCAATGGATAATAACAACTCACACCCATATAGTCGAGTTCATCCCAAAAAGTGAGCGTCTCAAATTCCTTTCCCCAGTTAGATCCATAGGTGATCGGCCCGCTATAGATGGCTCTGATTTTACGAATTAATTTTCTCCATTCGTCGGGTTTTTGTAACGCAGTTTCTGTCATTTCCACACCAATGCAGAGGATGTCAAACTGATGAATTTCGGCAAGCAGCGCGTAATGGGTTATCCAGTTGGTATAGTATCGAAAAAAGGTGTCCCATTTTTCGGGTGAGTCCATTTCGATTTCTCCTGGCCAGCTTTTATGCAGCCAAATTTGTGGTTTTAATAAAGTTGACAAACCGAGTTGTTGGGCATCGTAATGAGACCTGACCGAAGCCTCGTCGTTTTCCTGTCCGGCTCGCTGGGAGATTGGAATGGGTGCAGCAACCTTGGGGTCACGCATAAAAGTATAGGGAATAATCGCCACCGCACTGGCACTCAAAGCGGCAATTCGTTGCAGGGATTGTCCAGCCATTCGAGAACCATAACCATTAAAAATCTGGTAGCCTTCGTGTGCGAAATTAAAACCTTTTAGATAGGGTAGGGAACTTGGTGTGACTGTGGCGTTAGCCGTAACCTTATTATTTTCGTTATCCTCTATTTTTAAATTCCAGGAATTTTCCAGTAACTGGAGGGTTGATTCATTAGGCTCCCATTTATGATAAACTGCTAATAAAGTGTTCCGCTCAGTAGTTTCTAATAAAAAATTAACAAAGTATCCAGCCAAGGCCGTTTTGACAATTGGCGAGATTCCTTCTGATTGGTAGTATTTGAAAAAATCAGTTAAGGACATATTCCCTTCTGCTCGAAACATACTATCTGCGATTTTGGAAAACCCTATTCGTTGCCAGTTTTCACAAAAATAAACAGCAAGCCCTCTTTCTAAAATTTCGGTGGCCGGAGCTCCTAATAATGCACGTAGGTAGAGTTGATTTTCTTTTTCAGAAAAACCATAAGGATATAAATCATTAAGGACTAGGTGAATTTTATGATCCGAAAAATCTACGGTAGATTGGTGCGTATCTTTTATAAGACGACCTTTATCTTCTGCTCGGTGATAAAGGTGGACTTCTGTCTTGGGAATTATATTTTTGGAATTTACGAATTTTTTGACCTTATCTCGTTGCGCCCGCATTTTTTGCAATAGTTTTTTTGGAGGAATCCCAAAATCACGATCTGGATAAGCAATGATCCGAAAATCTACTTCATCTATTAAAATATCCGCAGAACGAAAATCAAAATTATCTAGACTGTCCATTGAGGGGTCAGCCCAAGTGAGTGGAGCGGGTGTCTGATAGTCGAAGTTCTGAGATTGCATGGAGATATCAGGCGTTGCGCAGGTGGTGATAAATAAAAGAGGAAGTAAAATGATAAATGTGGGGACAGAAGAATAAGTCATTATTGATAAATATTTACGCTTTTCGCTTTGGTGTTTTTGAAAGAACTATTTGAAGTTTTTGAACAAAACTGAAAAATAAACAAAAACCCTAAAAGCGATTGTCCGCTTTTAGGGTTTTTTATAAATTAAGTAGGCTTAATTCAGAAAGTTTAACTCCTGGCTACTGGATTTTCTTAAGACTTTATTCTAATTACTAGTGCTGTTTTTCAACACGCTTCCCTCTCTTGAGTTTCTTATTTGCCTTCTTAGCAGCCAATTGTTCTTCCGTAAGCAAAGATTTAATGGTTGCTTTATGGTCAGCTTTCAGTGCAGTAAGCATTTCTTTTTTAGCGGCAGCATCTAGAGAGGCATCATTAGCAATAGCTTGATTTTTTTGGAAAAAATTCTGGTAAGCTGATTTTACAGTCGCCTGTTGTGCATCGGTCAGATTAACTTGCTTATCTAATTTTTCCGTAGATTTTACTGCACGATTCTCTATCATCTCAGGAGACATTCCAGCCAATTTTTTCACTCTCTTTTTGCCAAAACGGGCACGGCCATCTGCTTTTTGTTGATTGCGGTGAACTCTATCTTCAGCTTTTCGTTCTTTGCGAATAGTTTTTATTTTTTCCTTATGTTCTGCCTTTAGCGTATTTCTTTTTTCGATTTGCTCAGGAGTTAGAACCGCTTCTATTTTTTGATTAAAATCCTCTCGGGCTGCTGCATATTCTTTTTTAGTTTCTGCACGACGCTGCTGCTTATTTTCAATTTTAGCTTCATAAATAGATTTGATTTTAACTTGTTGCTCAGGTGTTAAATCCAGTTCATTAGTTAATCGTTCTACCGCAGCATCAACTTTAACGGTCATTCCCTTTCTTTGGGCAAAAGTGGTGGTAGCTAAAAACGCTACAAGTACAAGACAAATTAGATTTTTCATATTCTATAATTTTTTTAAATCTTCTAAGTAATTTTGATTTGTATGCCCCTGATATTAGGCGCTGTATCTTTGACGGTGGAAAGATAAAAAGGTTAAACGTTAAATTTATCCAAATGATCCAATTTTATGAGTTAATGCTTGATTATGACCAAAATTTACGGATAATCAGGTACTAGATTCAAATAGGAAAAGGAAGGAAATAAGTTTTTTAGGTCATTCTATTGAAACCAAAAGTCAATAGGAACGATTCCTACCGTATGTTCCTCTAATTCTTCTCCAGCAGCACTGTGAATGACAATACGTCCTGTTACCTGAAAATTGCGAGCATCCGCACCAATAATGTGATCCGTACGAGGATCAACAGCAACGGTCAAGTATGGAAAGTCAATAAAAGAGGCTAGGCTGATAGAGGTCTGGGTAATTGGATGTGCAAAAACGGCTCCGCGCATCGTATAATATAGTCGGTCACCAGAATTATTGATAGTCAGATTTCCAGCTCCTTGATCAACAGTAAACTCCCTAGTAATTTGGTCGTTGGATAATTGTACCAAACGACCGTCACGAGATTCACCAAAACTCTGTACCCCTCGAGTCAATACCCAAATCGATCGATTGACATCTATTTCGATGGATTGTGGTTGCAGACCTACCTCAATTTCTTTTAAAATTTCTTCGGATTCTATGTCTATTTTAGTAACAACGGAATCTAGTAAGAATCCACCAGAGTTGGCCACGTAAACATTGCCATTTTGAATGATCATTTCCTCTGGACCCGGTCGTACGGGAATGGTGCGAAGCACGGTATTACTAGAAAGATCTACAACTGCAATAGAACCCTCAAATCCATCGGAACCCCACTGGCTCACCCATGCGATTCCTGGACTAACGGGCAATAAAAATCGTGGTTTTTCTAATCCAAGAATAGGACCTAAATATTGGAAGTTCTCCATTCTCACAACGTCAATTCGGTTGGCATTCGTAGAAACGATATACCCCAATCCATTATGTACATGCATGGATCTGGTGCGATTACCGAGCTCTCGAGTAGGATTACTGGTAAGATATAAATCTCGAATAGAACGTCCATCTTCACCTCGTTCTACGAAAGTAAGTGATCCGAACTGATCCGTATTTTGGGTCAGCCCTTGATTGACTACATAGATTCCATCTGTAAATTCGAGTGGTCCTTTTTCTTTGTCCTCTCCATCATCTAGGGGCGGGGGAACGCAGGAAGTGGCCACGGCCAATACGACCAAGGATAGGAGAAAAGTAAATTTTTTTAGAATTATCATAGCAAAAATAGTCTGAGTCAATGAAAAACTGTTCTCATTCAAATTTCTATTGTAAAAATATGAATTTTTCAGTTGTAAGGGAGTAGATTATATCTTTCTTACGCCCTAAACACAGAGAAGACCCTATTAAGACGTAAAAATCTCGTGTAAAGTACATCAAAGGGATAAGTCGCTAAAATAGGGCCAGATTTTGCGGAAATTGACCAATGAATTGTGGAAATAGTGGGTTATGGAAAAATAGGTGTTTCTATATTTTAAATACTAGTCTCATATTAGACTATATTCCATAAAATTAAAAGGATAAACAGCGATACGATGGCGAGGATACCAGTCATAGCCGTCCAACTTTTGAGGGTGTCCATTTCGTTCATGCCTAGATAGCGACTGACCAGCCAGAACCCGCTGTCGTTGAGGTGAGAGAAGCCACTAGCACCTGCTGCAATTCCGAGGACAATCAAGGCCAGTTGAGTTGGTGGCAAGAGTAGGGCAGCTAAAATAGGTTGCATAATTCCAGCGGCCGTAATCATTGCAACGGTGGCCGACCCTTGCAAAAGTCGAAGGATAAGCGCAACCGCAAAGGCTGCTAATAGTGGCATGATATCGAACGCAATAAATTGCTCTGCCAACATTTTACCCGCACCTGTTTCCACAAGCATTTGCTTAAAGACGCCACCTGCTCCAGTGATCAAAATAATTATCCCGGCGGGTTGTAATGCTTTCATACTGACTTCCTGCAATTGTTCCCGAGTAGCTCCATATCGCATCCCCAACAAGTAGATGGCTAGCAAGGTACTTAGGATCAAAGCAATAATGGGATGTCCTACAAATCTAAGTACTGAAATCCAAGTAGTTTCGAAGTCTCCATAAACGGCTTTGGTGACCGTGTTCATAACAATCAATAACAATGGAAACAAAATCAGAGACAGGACCAGACCTACTGGTGGGCGCTGCGGAGCAGTCTCCGGGTCGGCCGTTGGGATGAGGGTATTAGGGACTCCAACAAACATTTTTTTGCTAATAAAACTACCAAAAACGACCCCCGCAATCAGCGTTGTTGGTAAACCGACGATAAATCCAAAAAGAATAATCCAGCCTAAATCTGCGCCGATGATATCTGCCACGGCGATAGGACCCGGAGTAGGAGGAATGAATGCGTGCGTGACGGCCAAACTTGCCAGTAAGGGAATGGCATAAAACAAAAGTGATTTGCCGGTTTGTTTCTGTAATGCATACAGTACCGGTATTAAAATAATAAAAGCGACATCGAAAAAGACGGGAATAGCAATTAAAAATCCTGAGAGAGAAAGGGCTAACTGTGATTTTTCGGTGCCGAAGCGATCTAATAAAAAACGGGACAAAGTTTGGGTGGCTCCGGTATGCTCAAGGATGCCACCAAATATGGCACCTAGTCCAATGATGATGGCTACGTATCCAAGCGTTCCCCCCATTCCGGTGATAATGGTGTCGATGATTTGTTGGACGGGCATCCCTGCGAGCAGTCCGACAGAAATACTACTAATGAGTAAGGCGATAAAGGCATTGAGTCGTAGTACTAAAATTAAGACTAGTAATATTCCAATACCGAAGACAAAGGCTAGTAGTAAAGCAGATTCCATAGGGGAGTGTTAGTTAGCAGTGTACTGTGAATAACCAAGAATGATTAAAAAAGCGGCAACGCAAAGAATCAGACCGGCCATAAAAATATTATAAGAAATTTTGATCATTTTATATTTGGTCGAAAGTACCTGCCCTAATTCGTAGATGTCAACGGCCATATTATCGTAAAGTAATTTTTCATTGTTTTTTAAGAATCCTAAATTTTCGACAAACTCTTTTTGTTCCATGTGGATGAAATTTCCAAAGAAGAGTACACTTTTAGTTCTTTGAAGAATATCTTTTTTCTCCACGTCAGAGGAAGTTACTTTAGGATTAGCGGAAAGGATCGCAAAGATGGCAGAACCTAAAACGGCAAGTAGCAAAATCAAGATGGGTAAGAAAAAACGAAAATGATCAAAAGATACTTTTCCGGTCAGGGTGATACTTGTTCCTAAAAGTGTGATAATGGCAGATAGAATGATGGTATTGATACTGATCATCATATTGGCTTTACCATCCGCAATAGAACTCAGATTGATATGATTGCGATAAGTGGCTCGGTAAAGTGTATCAATACCTCGACCATATTCTTTTCCGGTTTTTTTACGAATTTCTTCCCGGTTTGATTTTATAAGGTTTTTATGTTGGGTCGTTATGTGAGCGGCGATCCGGTTTTGATATTTGTTATTGGCGTACGCCGTATAGAAATGACTATTACTTAGTTTTTTATAAATGATATCGTTCCATTTTTTGTCGCCAATTTTTTTATTATGAATATTCTCGAGTTCTATTTTTAGAAAACTGATTTGGTCAAAAAATTTGGATTTACCAAGGTAGGTAGAGCCCGCGTCTTGGGTGATTTCTTCCAGTAGATCCGTTGGTCTATCAGCACCTGTACTGTTGAGAATAATTTTCTTAACCTGGTCAATATTGGAAGATTCCCAGTTTTGATCTTTAAGATAAATCGCTGCTAGATTGGCACTTTCGTGCTCGTAGTTTTCGTATTGTGTTGCCATGCCGGAGTAGCGAAACCAGTTGGCAGCCAATAAAATATCAGTCTCTGTCGATGCTAGGTTGAGTCCTTCTGCCATTTTTTTTACTTGTTCGAGGACCGCGTTCAGGTACGTAAAATCATGAAATTTATACGCATTTGGAATTTTATCTCGGTAGAAGTTTTTCAGGTGAGTCGCAATATCTCCTAATTGAGTATGCGTATTTTGATCAAACATTTGAATGATTTAACATGATTCTCATATAAACCTCAATTAAGCATTTTTATCCTTAATATCCAAAGATGAATGAGAATTAAATAAATCAAATTCAGAAATGACTACAGAATAAGGAAGCTATTTTTAGAACTAACATTTCCCAAAAAAGTTTATCTTGCTTCCTGAAATGGACAAAGAAATATTATTGGACTTGGTTTCTAAACGAATGCCTTTCGGCAAATATAAGGATCGTCTGATCTGTGACCTTCCCGTTTCTTATTTAGAGTGGTTTAATCGGAAAGGATTTCCATCAGGAAAAATGGGAATGTGGCTCCAAACCATGCACGTTATAAAAACCAATGGATTAGAGGATTTACTTAAACCGCTGAAGAATATGCGGATTAAGTAGATTAGTAAATGTGCGGATTATTTTGAAATCAATATATAAACAGGGACCGTTTTAGATGTTATATTTTTCAACTTCAATTTCAACCTCAAAAACAATTTCAAATTTCCCTCTAACGTAAAATAAGAATTTTTAAAGACGCG
>CAZYAC010000248.1:0-7992 GCA_964645475.1 uncultured Saprospiraceae bacterium
TAAATATATTATTCTAGTTTTTTGTGTTTAAAGATAAATTCACTACATTAGCTTGAACAAAATTATTTCCAATTATAAATTTGTTTTGTATTTAGGAGCTTGGAAGGCAAAATTGACTGTTGTTTTTTTGCATTTCTAAGCAACACATTTCCCCAAAGAATCATACTGATTATTAAACAGTATGAAGAATTTTTTTTAAGATTGTAATACTTTTTAATGCCATCTTCTTAATGGAGGATAGGCTAAGGGTAAAGATATGCTTACCTTAAAACCAAATGTAAACTAAATGCTTTTAATAGCATGAAAAACGAACTGAGAACAAGACCTAATTCCCAACATCAAAACTTAGTAGCATCTAGCTTACAAAGTAATGGAGGAGCCTCGTCCGGTGGTCTAACAGTTCCTGAAATTAACTATCCAAAGGGAGGTGGTGCGCTAAAGGGCATCGACGAAAAATTTGAAATTAATCCTTCCAATGGAACTGCTAATTTCAACATTCCTCTTCCGTTAACTGAAAGTAGAAATTCTTTCTTCCCTAACCTTTCTTTCAATTATAATTCAAGTACTGGTAATAGTCCGTTCGGTTTAGGATGGTCTCTCGATTTAATGGTCATCCAACGACGTACTGACAAGGTCTTGCCTCGATATAATGCAGGGGAAGAAGATGTTTTTATGTTGTCGGGAGGAGAAGATTTGGTGCCCTATTTAGAAGAGGATGACTGCTGTAATTGGAATAAAAAAACATCCCAAAAAGGGCGTTATAAAATAAGACAATACCGGCCCAGAATTGAAAGTGATTATGCTAGAATTGAAAAAGTCAATCATCCAGATTATGGAACTTTTTGGCGTGTATCGACTAAGGATAATATCACTACCTTTTACGGGAGTAGTCCTCAATCCAGATTATCGGATCCGTCAGATATTAGTCGGATTTTTAAATGGAAGCCGACCTTTAGTTTTGATGATAAAGGAAACTGGATTCAGTATGAATACAAAGTAGAAAACTTAGACAATGTTCCTTGTGTAACGCATGAGTCGAATCGTCGAAATGGTATCGCTTCATTTACCAATTTGTATTTGAAAAGAATTCGTTATGGCAACCAGAAACCTTGGTTTGTAGATGCTAAAAATCCTTATCATCCAACTCCCGTATTTTTAAACGATCCAACTGCTTTTTTTGAATTAGTGTTGGACTATGGAGCACACGATTTTGAGAATCCTAAACCTGTTCCAGCTAAGGACATGTCATGGCCTTATCGACCGGATGCTTTTTCTGATTATAAAGCTGGTTTTGAAATTCGTACCAACCGTCTTTGTCAGCGAGTACTATTATTTCATCATTTTGAAGAATTAGGGGAGGAGCCATGCTTGGTTCGTTCTTTGGATTTAAACTATGAGCCTTCTTCCATCAATCATTCAGGACAAGCAGAAGTAACTTATTTGCAATCGATTAGGGAATCCGGATACCTCAGAATCGAAGATGGTTATTCTAAAAAATCACTTCCACCTTTAGAATTTGAGTATCAACGACTTCAGTGGAATAGAAAACAAAAAACAATTGCGCCAGAAAATATCATGAATGCTCCGGTTGGTCTGACCAACAATTATCAATGGGTAGATTTATACGGAGAAGGTATTTCAGGTATTTTGACAGAACAGGGAGAAGGTTGGTTTTACAAAGAAAACTTAGGGAATGGAGAAGAATCGGTCAAATTTACAAGGGCTAAAAATGTAATTCCTCGTCCGTCACTTTCAGGTTTATCCAAGGACCTGACAGAAGGAAGCCTGGCCGTTATGGATTTAGAAAATAATGGACAAAAACAAGTAGTTGTTAATACCCAAGGCTTACAAGGTTTTTTTGAATTAACGTATGATGAGAATTGGCAAGCTTTCCAAGCGTTTGAAGATATAGCGAATGTCAATTTTCAAGACCCCAATACCAAATTTTTGGATCTAACCGGCGATGGACAACCGGATTTGATCATGACCGAAAACGAAGTCTTTGTCTGGTATGCTTCGAATGGGAAAAAGGGTTTTAAGAATCCAGAACGAAGTACCAAACCTTTTGATGAGAATATTGGTCCTGCCGTCATTTTTAATGATCTGGAACAAAAAATATTTTTGGCAGACATGACGGGTGATGGAATGAAAGATATCGTACGCGCAAGAAATGGCGAGGTATGTTATTGGGCGAATATGGGTTATGGGAAATTTGGCGCAAAGGTCGCTATGACTAACGCACCTTGGTTTGATACCCCTGACTTGTTCAATCCAGCCTACTTACAGTTTGAAGATATTAGTGGAACGGGAGCGACTGATTTGATTTATTTTGGTAAAGATCATTTTAAAGCTTACCTCAACCTAAGTGGAAATGCTTGGAGTGACGTACATAAAATTGATCCTTTTTTTCCAATCAATCGAAATACAAAAATTACCGTTATTGACCTATTGGGAAATGGAACTTCGGCCATTGTTTGGTCTTCTGATTTACCGGCCGATCGCTATGCACCAATGCGCTATATTGATTTGATGGGAGGTAAAAAACCGCACTTGCTTAAAGGCTATAAAAATAATCTGGGTAAGGAAATTGCGATCGAATATAAAAGTTCTACTCATTTTTATTTGCAAGATAAGAAAGCTGGTAAACCTTGGGTTACCAAATTGGCTTTTCCTGTACAAGTCGTCAGTAAATTGATTGTAGAGGAAAAAGTAAGCAATGTTCGTTTTACTAGTGCCTATAGTTATCATCATGGTTATTATGATGCGGCGGAAAGAGAATTTAGAGGTTTTGGTCGAGTGGAACAAAAAGATTCAGAGCAATTCGCAGCATGGTCGAAAAATAACGAAGGTAATAACCTGGAACAAGACGAACGTTTATACCAACCTCCGGTTTTAACGAAGACCTGGTTTCATACTGGCGCGTTTTTAGAAAAAAATCGATTGCTCAATCAGTTTGAAAAAGAATATTGGTATGCCGAGTATGAACAAAAATTTCCTTGTGAATTAACTTGTTTTGAAGAACCCCAACTAAAAGATGCGCAACTCGTAGCTGCTCCAAATATTCTAGAAAATCAAATCATTGATAACCTTTGTGCGGAGGAATGGAGAGAAGCTTTACGAGCTTGTAAAGGCATGATGCTTCGGCAAGAAGTCTTTGCTTTGGATGCTAAGGAAGGAGACGAAATTAGTTTAAAACAATCGTGTAAACCTTATTCAGTCGCGACTCATAATTGTCAAATTCAATTATTGCAGCCACGAGCAAACAACCAGTTTGCCGCTTTTCAAGTTATGGAAAGCGAGGTCTTGCAAATTCAATATGAACGCAACGAACTAGACCCACGAATTGCCCATACCCTCAACGTGGTCATAGATGACTTAGGGAATCTGCTAGAAACGGCATCGGTCGTTTATCCTCGGCAAGAAGGGAGGAAGGACTTACCCGAAGTGATGCAAGCGGTTCAAGAACAGACGCTGATTACTTATTCTAAAAATCATTTTACCAATGATGTCATTAGCCCTGAGGCTTATCGGTTAAGGATGCCTTCAGAAACTATTGTTTTTGAATTAAGTCAGATTCCAAAAAAAGGAAATTGGTATCAATTGACGGATTTTGAAAATATTTTAGAAAAAGCCAGTCCGATTGCTTTTCATGAACAACCAAAAGAGGCGATTCCGCAACAACGAAAAATCCAACACCAAAAGATTTTTTACTATCAAGATGATTTAACGGAAAGTTTACCGTGGCACCAGTTGGAAACGAAGGGTTTAGTATTCCAAACTTATCAACTGGCATACACGCCCGAATTATTGACCGCAAGTTTTGGGGATAAAATAAGCGATTTAGAAACGCTTCGGAAAGAAGGCGGTTATGCCCAATTAGACGATAAAAATTGGTGGCTCCCTTCTGGTAAAGCAGTTTATCTAAAGGAAGCAGAAACTATTACAGAAGCGGAAAGTCGCTTCCACCAACCCATTGCTTATCAGGATGCTTTTGGTAACACGACAAAAATTGAATACTACAAAGATTATTTTCTAAACGTTACAAAAACGGAGGATGCGGTCGGTAATATCATGAGGATCGAACAATTCAATTTCCAGAACCTCGAAATGAAATTGATGCGGGATACCAACGATAATTTATTTGCCACTGCTTATGATGAATTGGGAATGGTGCAAGCTTTCGCTAAATTAGGAAAAGACTTGGATGGAAATGGGGTGGCTGAATTAGATAAGGCGGATAGCATAGAAGGTTTTGAAAAAAAATGGGTAGCGGAACAGAATAAAATTAATACCTTTTTTCAATCTGAGCATTCAACCGATTTAATCACCCAAGCCCGTGGACTTTTAGCAGATGCGACCATTCGTTTTGTCTATGATTGGGAAGCTTTTCAACGCGCCGGTAAACCAGTGGTGGTTGCTAAAATTCAACGAGAGATTCATGTCGCTAATTTACCGGAAGGAACGGAAAGCCGTCTGCAAATTAGTTTTGAATATTCCGATGGATTGGGAAATGTGGTCATGCAAAAAGCGCCAGCCACGCCTGGTTTAGCTAAGACCATTAATGAAGCGGGTGACTTAGTAGAAGTCAACACCAATGACGATTTACGTTGGTTGGGCAATGGTCGAACGGTACTCAATAATAAAGGAAATCCTGTTAAACAATACGAACCGTATTTTAGTACGACTCCTCAATATGAAGCGGATGCACAATTAGTAGAAATTGGGGTAACGCCTATTTTACAATATGATGCATTGGACCGTTTGATAAAAACAGATTTCCCCGATGGTAGTTTTTCAAAAGTAGCATTTGATGCTTGGCAACAAACTACTTTCGATCAAAACGATACGGTAAAAGATAGTCAATGGTATCACGAGCAGATCAATAGCGAGGATAAAAAGAAACAGGTCGCTGCTCAAAAAACGGAGCTACATTATAATACACCATCCGTCGTTCATTTGGATACTTTAGGAAGACCAATTTTAAGTATTGAACATAATAAAAACGCAGCAGGGCAAGCCGAATTTTATCATACTATTTCTCTATTGGATATTGTAGGAAACATCCAAAAAATTATTGATGCCCGAGATAATCTAGTGATGTCCTATGCCTATGATTTGACCAACCAACGAATTTATCAAAACAGTATGGATTCGGGCGAACGATGGTTGTTACTAAACGCTGCACAAAAACCAATACGTCGTTGGGATGGTAGAAATCATTGTTTTGAATTTCTATATGATAAGCTTCAACGACCGTTGGAAATGAAGGCGCTTGGAGGCGATAAAGAAACTTTATTAGATAATGTTTATGAAAAAATAATTTACGGCGAAGGAATAGAGCATGATAAACAATTTAACCTGCGAGGACAAGTCTATTGTCAATTCGATACGGCGGGTTTAGTAACACATAATGGGTATGATGATGGTGGAAAAATTTTAGAAACCCATCGTCAATTTGCCAAAGATTATAAAACGGTTGTCGATTGGTCTAGAGAAAATAATAAGGAAAAATTAGAAATAGAATCCTTCTGTACAACCTACGAATACGATGCACTTGACCGCGTCATTGCCCATACGACGCCCGATGGAAGTACCACGAAACCCAGTTATAATATCGCCAATTTATTGGAAAAAATAGCGGTTTTAAAATTAAGAATTGCAGCACCAACGATTATTACTAACGCAGACAAACCCAAGGATGAACAAGCAGAACTTTTAGAAAACCCCGTGATAGAGGAAACAAAAACGGAGTCTCCAACTGCTGATGAAGCAACTCCTAGAACCGGAATGATCGGTACCCCAATTGAGGAGAACGAATCGCCAATAGAAAAAGAAAATACTACTTCAAACGAGCTTGAAGAAAACCCTTCTACCCACGAGGAAGAAATCATTGTAAAAAATATTCAATACAATGAAAAAGGACAACGACTAAAAATCCAATACGGAAATGGGGTGACCACCTCCCACCAATATGATCCCAATACCTTTAGACTAACTGAGATAAAAACGATTGGAAAAGATCATCATCAATTGCAAGATTTGTCCTATACTTATGACCCAATAGGCAATATTACTTGCATTGAAGATAAGGCCATCCCAACCCAGTTTTTTAATAATCAAAAAATAGAAGGCAAAAGCGAATACACCTATGATGCACTTTATCGGCTGATTCATGCGGAAGGAAGAGAACATGCTGGACAACAAAATTTTGGACAAAATGATAATTGGCAAGACCTTCCATTTTTAAAAAAATACAGTGGAGGAGATACGATGGCTTGGCGGAATTATAGTCAAAATTATCAATACGACGCCGTGGGCAATATCCTGCAAATGCAACACAAAGCCCAAGACGGCAATTGGACCAGAGATTATCAATACGAACAAAAAAACAACCACCTCCGACAAACAAAAGTAGGCGAACAAGTCTATCAATACCCACATCATGCGCAACATGGTTTTATCACAGCCATGCCCCATCTACAACGCATGGATTGGAATTTTAGAGATGAACTCCAAGCCGTTGCCCGACAAAAAATAACCGATGGAAGTATTCCCGAAACCACGTATTATGTCTACGATGCCAAAGGACAACGCGTCAGAAAAATTACGGATAACGCCTGCACCGATGCAGCCACCGCCACTCCTAAAAACGAACGCCTCTATCTAGGAACTTTAGAGATATATCGTGTCCATAGTGGAAAAAATAAAGGCTTAGAAAGAACGAGTCTTCACGTGACCGAATATTTTTCTCCAGAGGCCAAAACACCCGAAGAAGAATCATCTGAAAATAATAAACCACTCACCGAGGAAGAACAAAAAGTAAACCCTACCTTGGGCACGGAAGATACTATTGCCAATATTTCACGTCGTATAGAGGCCAGCTTGTTGAGTAGTGTATTCCACCCGAGTTTGGTGATGGGAAAACGGATTGCTTTAATTGATCGTCGAAATGACGTAGAGGATGGCACCCAAAAAGAGACCATTCGATATCAATTGAGCAATCATTTGGATTCTGTCTCCTTGGAATTGGATGGCGAAGGCCAAGTGATTTCTTATGAGGAATATCATCCGTATGGAACAACTGCTTATCAGGCGATTGATACAGCAATTAAAGCGGTGGCGAAACGGTATCGGTATACGGGCAAGGAACGAGATGAGGAGAGTGGATTGTATTATCATGGAGCGCGGTATTATTTGCCTTGGTTAGGGAGATGGGCGAAGCCGGATCCGGGGGGGATGGTGGATGGGGTGAATGGGTATTCTTTACTTAATTCAATGAATCATAATGATCTAACGGGATTCAGTAAAAATGAAGAAGTAAATAATCAAAGTGAGAAAACATATGGAGGAGATGATGGAGATATACTAGAGGATGATCTTGAAGCTGCTTTGAGTGCTGCAGGAATCCCCTTTATTAGAAATCAAAAATTTGGAGAGAATGGGTCAATTGGTGAAATAGATTTTGAAACCGAAGGATTCATTATCGAGGTAACTGTAAGCCCTAAGAGGAAAGGAGAAGTAACCCAAAAATTACCTCGTTTAAAGAATAATACAACCTTAAATCCAACGGGTAAACCAGTGATACTTTTAGCACCAAATAAAAAAAGTGGGTCGATTAAAGCAGTAAAAGCAGTAGGAGTAATATTTACAAAGAAAATTAGTGAAGTAGTTGATTTAGCTAGGAGTATGTCTAGAGTTAGTCAAAACTGAAAATTAGAAGTTTTTAGGTGATTTGAGTAAATTGTTCATTCTCCATTTTTTTTATAAAATTCTGATTTATAGACAGTATAAATTTGAAGATACTTCTAAACCAATTAAAAAATAGATTAGGTATGAGCATTAGTATTTCTATGCATTTAAACCAAAAAATGTCTTTTCGAAATTTTGAAATTTTGATTAATTCAATGGATGGGAAACTAGATTATGAAAATGATATGATTGTTTTTGTTAGAGGGAAAGGTTATATATCAATTTATGGAATTAGTAACTATC
>CAZYAC010000249.1:0-7976 GCA_964645475.1 uncultured Saprospiraceae bacterium
CAAAAAGCATCCATGCTCAGATAAAAAATACTGTTACGTTCAACTTCTCACTTTTTGCCCTTAATTCGCGTTATTAATTAATAAACAACTCATCCCCCAATTCCTACGATTCAGTCAAGTCTATTTTCAGTAAGGCCTAATCTCCCCTACCTTGCAGAAAAAAAAGATTATGAAATTCTTGATCGTTTTTATCCTCAGTTTCCCATTTTTTTTGACGGCCCAAAATTTCCTTTCTGGTTCTGTCCATAGCAATACAGATGAAGCCTTAACGGGTGCTAATGTATATCTGCCTGCTACCTACGAAGGAGCGACCGTCGACACAGTCGGTAATTTTAAATTTAAAACTTCTGTTAACGGTTCGGTGCTAGTCATGGTGCAACATATTGGGTATGCGACCGATTCTATGCGGATTCAGTTGATGGGAGATACCACTATTCAGTTTCATTTGCGACCGACGATTAGTTCTTTGGCAGAGGTCGTCATCACCGCTGGTGCGATGGAAGCTAGCGATACTCGTAAGACGGCAGTGCTAAGTAGCATTGATGTAGTAACAACAGGCGCGACTGGTGATTTAGTGGAAGCACTTAGCGTTTTGCCCGGTGCTACCCCGGCAGGAGAAACAGGACAACTACTTGTTCGTGGAGGCGCAGCCAGCGAAACCCAAGCCTTTATAAATGGTCTGAGAGTTCCCAATTTCTATTCTGCCACTATTCCAGATGTACCTAGTCGAAGTCGCTTTTCTCCTTTTGATTTTTCAGGCATCACCTTTGCGTCAGGAGGGTTTTCGGCAGAATACGGCGATGCATTATCAGCTGTTTTAATTTTGCAGACACAGAATATACCGGATAAGGATAAATTCTCTCTCGGCCTAATGACCTTGGGTGGAACCGTTGGTTATACCAAAAAAATGAAAAATCAGGCCGTAAGCGTGGCAGGTACTTTTACGGATTTAAGTCTTTATAAATTTTTAAGTAAAGATGCCAAAGATATCCTTATCCAAGCTCCTCGCAGTCAGGAATTACAAGGCGGTTATTGGTGGAATGGTAAAAATGGCGCAACGCTCAAAATATATGCGAAAGGTAATCGAACAACTTTTGCTTCTCAGGATACCGCCTCGGTAGATCAATATGGAGGAGAAAAACTGGGAATCAACAATAATAATTTTTATGCACAAGCAGTCTATCAGCAACCAGTTAAAACTACAGGCTTTTGGGAAGTAGGATTGGCACAGAGTTATGATCAAACGGATTTCCAGGTGGATAATTTTCATAAAATCCTTACAGGAAACAATCAACAATTACGAGCCAAATTAACTGGTCAATACCGTGAGTTTTTCCGTTGGAAGACGGGCCTCACCTTCGAAAATGCACGCGAACAATTAGACATAGTTGACACAGAAAAAATCCGAATCGGAACGACCAACCGACAGAGTTTGGCGGGATATTTTGAATTGGATTATTATGTTAATAAAAAATGGCTCATCCGTGGTGGTTTAAGAGCGGATAGTTATGAATGGCAAAGTCCGGCCTTGGCTCCGCGACTTCAGATCAATCATATTATTGCGCCCGGTCATCAGTTGGCGTTGAGTGCAGGCCGTTATCAGCAACGGGATGTTCCAGAAGCTTACTACGCACAGGACATAAAAATGGCCCCAGCTAAAGCCGATCATTTACTATTGACTTATTATAAATCTGCCAATAACCGACTAATAAGGTTGGAAGGATATTATAAAAAATATCACCAATTAGCAACGACCAATACGGAAGATATTGGTAATCATGGAACTGGTTTTGCCCGAGGAATCGACTTTTTCTACCGAGACCGACAGACTATCAAAAACGGTGATCTATGGGTTAGTTTAAGCTTAATAGATAGCAAACGTCAATGGCGTGAAACCACTGAGATCGCTCCTGTTCCTTTCAGCGCACCGCGTGTAGTATCTGTGGTGTACAAACACTTTTTTCCAAAACTTAGCATGGGCGTGGGGCTTACTTACCGATGGCACAATGGTCGTCCTTACCAAAATCCAAATCAACCAGGATTCTACCAAAAACGATCGCCTCATTACCACGATCTTAGCGCCAATATTTCATACCTAACAAATATCAAAGATCACTTTACAGTTATTTTCATCAGTATGACCAACGTCCCTAATTTTGATCAGGTTCATACTTACCGGTACAATAACACCCCCGACGCAGACGGTACTTACCAACGAAATGAAGTAAGAAGCCTTTTCCCTCGCTTTCCATTTGTAGGTATGTTTATCGACTTCGGAAAACGAAATAATAATATTGGTGTGAAAGATTTGTAGATGTGCGGATTGGTGAATGTGCGAATTGGTGAATTGATTAAATTAATAAAAACGATTTACACGTTAGAAGTGACATTATTAATTTTTCATTAACCCATTATTAATTACAATTCATCCTGCAATTCCTACGATTCAGTCAGTCTTATTTTAAAAATCTCTGAATTGCCCGCATCTTTACATCAACAACAAGAAAACACTATAAAATTCTAAATCTTAAATTTCAAAAAAAACCTAAAATATTTTAATTATGAAAAATCTATTAATCGTTTTAATCTTTGTATTCGCAAATAATTTTCTTACAGCTCAAGTTAGCTGGGAAGCTCCTTTACAAGCACAGTTGACTACTGGTGAACAAGCAAAGACGGTAGAAGAACTACAAGTGGTTGCTTCTGCCCTCGAACGAATCGCGCTTAGTAATCCCACCGAATGGTTACCTGCTTATCACGCCGCTTATTATAATAGTCAGGTATTCTGGCGTGCAGGTAAGAAAGGTTGCGAAGTTTGTTTAGACCAAATGGATAAACTCTTAACAACAGCCGAAAAGCTAGACAACAATAGTGAAGTACTTGCCTTACGCGCAAATTATTACCAAGCTAAACTACAAGGTTCTCCCATGTTGGCACCTTACTACGGACCAAAAGCTTCTAATATTTTAGAGGTAGCATTAAATGAAGATCCCAATAATCCAAGAGCACTTTTACTAATGGGACAGAATCTTTTTTACACGCCCGCTATGTTTGGAGGTGGAGCAGATAAAGCAAAACCTTTCCTTGAGAAAGCAAGTAAAATCTTTGCAGCAGCAGATACTACTCCTACCATTCAGCCAAGTTGGGGAAAATATATGTCTGATCAAATGGAGAAGCAACTCGCTTCGGCGGAATAATTGTAGACCATAGTCTGCTATGATTTTTTGTTGAACTGTTGAATCGTTGAATCGTTGAATAATCATCCATTAGAAATTTCAACGATTCAACAAATCAACATTTTTTTTTACCTTTAAGGAATGAGCTATTAATATATTACGTTTTTTAGGTTAGAGATTTTTATTGCTGATGAGGCAAAAAACGTAGGGATAGCCTAGTTATCGCGAGGCTTTTTAACGAAGTCAGCGATAAAAAGATCAATCCAAAAATGTAAATTTATTATTAACTCATTTCTCAGCATGTCAAAAATGATTTCAACGGTAGCAAAAAAGAATACGTCTAAATTCTTTGACAACGATGATAGTTTTTTGAGAACTTTCATGAAGGCTTTATTCTTCAACTCCATTATTTCTATTATAATTCTCCTTCTCACCTGTTCTCGTTGTCGAGAAGATGGGGGCGAAGCCCTAGTTTATTTTTTAGTAAGCTTGGTATATGGACAAGGATTGTACTTGGGGTTGAGTTACTGGAATACCTATTTAGGTCGTCGAATCTCCTGGTTGCATACTCCTTGGAAATCATTATGGATTGCTTTATTCAGTAATATCATCGTGATCATTCTTATTGTTTACATCGTCAATCTAATTTACCGTCCGTTGCTATATGATTGCAATATCGGTTGTGTTTTTAAGAGTTTGGGAATTGGAGAATTTATCATACCGCTCTTTATTGGTTTATTGATTACCACCATCTTTCAAGCAGCTATCTTTCTTCAAGATTGGAAAATGAGTTTGGTGGAAGCCGAAAAATATAAAAATGCTCAGCTAGCCGCACAATACCAAACTTTAAATAGTCAGGTAAATCCTCATTTTTTATTTAATAGTCTAAATGTACTGAGTACACTCGTCAAAAAAAATCCGGACAAAGCAGAAAAATTCATTTATCAACTTTCTAATGTTTACCGAAACATCCTAGATGTTCGTAACGAGGAATTGATCTCTATGCAACAAGAAATAGAAACGCTCAAAGCTTACTTGTTTTTAATTGAAACTCGTTTTGGTGAACGGATTCGAGTCGATATTCAGATTAATCCGCAAGAAGACGAATATCTGGTTCCTTTATCTTTACAAATGTTGGTAGAAAATGCGGTCAAACACAATGCCGCTACTTTAAAAAATCCCTTGACCATTCAGATTTTTAGAGAAGATAATTTTTGGTGGATAAAAAATAATCGAAAAAAAATGACCGATCCAGTTCCCGGCAAAGGAATGGGGTTAGATAATATCCGACAACGTTATCAACTGGCAACAGGTAAGGAAATCATTATTCAGGAGAATGAAGATTTTTATTCAGTGGGCTTACCGATCATTACGGATTAGGATTAGCTTGTTGGCTGGTTAGCTTTTGGCCTGTTGGCTTCCATCTAGCGTTAGAAGGAAGCCAACAGGCCAACCAGCAATTAAAAAACTACTTTCTATTTCATTTTAATTTTTCAAAAAACAATGACGCCAAACCACAATTTCAAAATCATCCTTATCGAAGACGAGCCGCTCGCTGCTGAACGGCTTCGCGATCTCGTACTGGCCTACCCTAATGGCAGTCCTGAAATAATTGATTTTGCGGAATCTATTGAAGAAGCGGTAGAAGCGATTAACCAACAAACACCCGATTTATTGCTCTGTGATATTCAATTAGCGGATGGGCTGAGTTTTAATATTTGGTCGCAAACAGACGTTAATTGTCCTGTTATTTTTACCACCGCTTACGAAGAATATGCGCTCCGTGCTTTCAAATTAAATTCCATTGATTACCTTCTCAAGCCCATCAGTCCGGAAGAATTATATACCGCACTTGATAAATTTTTAGATACGCAAAAGACCAGCAATCCCATCACCCCTGAACTGATTGCCCAAGTAGCTGCGGCCATTCGCCAACCTAGTTATCGAGATCGTTATATGTCGCAGGTCAACGACCGACTCACTCCCATCGCCGTCAGTCAAATAAACTTTTTTCAATCTGCCGAAAAAATCACCTGGGCCGTTAACCAAGAGGGTCGCCGTTTTCCGTTAGACCCTACCCTAGCTGACATCGAAGCCGAAATTGATCCTCGTCAATTCTTTCGAATCAACCGGGCATTTATCGTCAAAAATTCAGCGGTCAAACAATTGGTGGCTTACAGTAATAGTCGCTACCGCGTAGATCTGGAAGGATATAAAGATAATGATCCGGTGATTGTAGCACGGGATCGTGTAGGAAGATTTAAAGAGTGGTTGAGTCGGTGATTGGGATTTTTAATTTTATATAATAGGAAAAGAGCGGACATTGCTATTTTTTTAAGATGGTGTATCTTGTCAATCTTTTATCGCCTATTTTCTTAATAATTTTCTGTTCAACTGCATTCTTCAAATCTCTACTGGCTGTTGAGGATGAAATATTTTTAAAAATTCTCATGTAATCCTTTCGAGAGAAACTATCTCCTTTAAACGTCATTATAAAGTATTCAATTCGTTCCTTTGATGTAAATATTTTATTTTGAATATTCAATAGACTCTCTAATGATTCAGATATCGCTTCTAAAATAAATTCAATAAATAAAGTTGATTTTCCTTGTTTGTCACAGATCGATAAAACTTTATAGTAATCTTCTTGTCTTTCCTTAATTATTGTTTCAAATGGTAAGTATTCAAAAACGGCATATTCTTTCATTAGTATTAAGGTTTGCCATAATCTTCCCATTCTTCCATTACCATCAATAAATGGATGTATAAATTCTATTGCATAGTGAACCACACTACTTCTTATCAATATTGGGTCATCTCCTTTTTTTAGGTAATTGAATAAATTCTTCATTAGATATGGCAGGTTTTCATATGGAGGGGCTAAGTGAGCCACTTCAGAGCCTTTTACGATACCTACCGATTTTGTTCTTAAAACTCCTGGTTTTCCTATCAAATCCTTCATCAACATTTTATGAGCCTTTAAAAATGATTTTAATGATGTAGGATTTAATCTGGGTAGTTCTTTATAAACTTCTATTGCATTTAATACTTCTTGAATATCTTTCTTAGGGCCTATTACTCTTTTATTCTCGATCAATGCTGTTATCTGATCTTCGGTAAGTGTATTTCCCTCTATTTCTAAAGATGCATGAATGGTTTTCACCCTATTTCTTTTTCTTAATTCTGGTGAAGGTTTATCTATATGAATTGCATTTACCTCTCCAAGTCTTTCAGAAATTGAAGTTAGTAATTTTAAAATTCTATTTGTAATCTCGTATGGTGGATTCATGATACTATCATTTGACATTATCATGAAAATAGATAATTTATTCTAAAGATTTATGTTTCTTGTGTACTTTTTTAATTCTTCTGTATCAACCGTGCATTTATCGTCAAAAACTCGGCTGTTAAACAACTCGTCGCTTACAGCAACAGTCGTTATCGAATAGACTTAGAAGGTTATAAAGATAAGGATCCAGTGATCGTAGCAAGGGATCCTGTAGGGAGGTTTAAGGAGTGGTTGAGTAGGTAAAATGTGACCTTATTCAATTTTTTACGTATAAATAAGGTATTATATATATTTTGGTTGTAATTTCTCCTATCCTCAACTTTAGATTTTTTCGGGTTTTATCCCATCTTTTCGATAGTGTTTACCAGTTTATTTTTTTGCTACTTGCTTTTTGCTACTTGCTTCTCTCTATCGCGTATAAAATCGCAAGCGAAGAGGGGAAGAAGCAAATGGAAATCGGTAAGCAGCAAGCTCAATTATTTTATTAACGATGTACCGTCGAAAGACAGCACATCAGCGGATTTCGCATGGGTAACCGGTGGAATTCACAACTTTTTTTTTATGCAAAAGCAAGTAAAATTACAAGCAAAAGAAACCGCGGCTACGAACCGCGACTTCTACAATCTTTTCCGGCCTATTGCGCCCGGAATTGATGTGATTGGTAAGGTAGCTCAGGTTATTAGTGGTCTGACGGAAGCCATCACGATCTGGTATATTACCCAATCAGAAATGGCAGGTACCAGTAAATTTTTATCCATTATGATTTCCATCGTGGCAATGATTTTAGTCGTCTCGTTATTAGAGTTAGGAGGTCGTAAATTTTTACAAGTACTAACCCGAGCCCTTGTTTGGAAACGACTTAAGAACGCATGGTATATCGGACTTTTTGTAATCGTTTCGGCGATTACGGTTGGGATGGGTGTATTGTCCTTTAGAATGTCTACCAACGGGATCAATTACGCTTTTATGTCCAATGTTCCGGTCGGGATGACTTTTGATGATCAGAATTTACAAGCCGGTTATCAGACAAGGATTCAAACGATCAACGAGCAGGCCAATCAAGAATTAGCCTTATTACGAGAGAATCACCAAGGTGTACTAGCCAGTACGGAAGCACAGTATGATGCTCGAATTGCGGCTTACCAAGGTAAGGTAAAATCCTACGAGCAAAAACTCGCTGCTGGTCATAAATGGGCAGGCAGTCAGGCCAACAAGTACCGGAAGAAAGCCACTGATTTGGCTTCGGCCTTAGCAGAAAAGCAGGGCAAGCAACAGCGAACGTATGGTAGTCAACTCGACACGTGGAAGCAAGAAAAAGCCGCGGCGATCGACCGAGAAGATCAGCGTTTGCAAGCAGCCATCAATAAAGGTGAAACGGCCATGCTAGCTAAAACAAGCGCCAAGAAAAAGGACGCCAGTTTTTGGGGAAATTTATTTTCTTTCTTTGTTGGGTTTAGTGTGATCCTAGCTTTTATCTGTATCATCTCTGTAGAGGTGTACCGACGAGGTGC
>CAZYAC010000250.1:0-7969 GCA_964645475.1 uncultured Saprospiraceae bacterium
TCAAGTTCGGGACATGTCCTGCGAACTCTGCGAGAAAAACACTTGAAAGAGCAGACTCAATATAGAAAATCGAATAATTTATTCAACAATTCAACAATTCAACAATTCAACCCTCATATCTCCCTACCAACCAATCTATTTCATTCCGCGAAAGCAATAATTCATAGATAGCGGAAATCTTATTAAACGCCGCATTTAAATATTGGATCTGGACGTTTCTAAAGTCGAGAGAGGTTAATTGTCCTGCTTTAAAACGCTCTTCGGTTAATTGAATGTTTTGCCGAGCAATCTCAATTTGACTATCTGTCAGTTCTAATAATTGAATTTGATTTTGATAATTGTCTAGCAAAATATCCAGTTGATTCGTAAGGCTCGCTTTTGTTTCTAAGATAGAAAGTTGATCGACTTCTTCTTGCAGTTGAGCGGCTTTTATATCATTTTTTTGCCGACCGCCATCGTAGAGATTATAGTTGAGTACTAGATTTGCACTGCCAGTAAAACGATTGCTTTGCAAGAATTTAAAGGGATCTCCTGTATTTGGATCATCTGCAAAAAACTTAAACCCATTACGTGCATAGCCAAAAGAACCATTTACGCTCAATGTGGGCTTGCGGGAAATTTTTGCAAATTCCGTATTAAGTTGATTGAGAGAGGCCAACATTTCTAAACTCTTCAATGTGTAATTTTCTTCACTCAAAGCAGCGCGCAGCGCCTCTTCATTAATTGGATTCGGTCGAACTTCTAGCGTTTCATTAAACTGATAATTTTCGAATCCAATAATATCCAAAGTTTGATAAAGATTGCGTTTTGCTATTTTGATATTTTGCAATTGCTGAATAATAGAAACACTGTCTGTTAAAACGGATGCCTCAAATTGTGTTAGATTATAACTATTGGTTTGACCGTACTCTTTTTTGATATATTCATATCTCAGACGATCCTTTGACAAACTGAAAACCTGATTTAAAACTACTAACTGTTCTTGTTGGAAAATAACCGTATAATATTGTTGATAAATATCCCGAAGTAAATCGTGGATGCCAGATGCTTTATTTAATTGTTGCTGAGTAACGGCAAGTTCTAGTTGTTGTTTATTGATCTTAAATCGGCCTCCATTATAGATTACCCAATTTCCGGTTAAAGTTGCACTCAGATTTCCGTTATAATAGGTTCCTTGTAAAAAACTTGCTGGATTATTGTCGTTTGTAAGGTTGTTATTGAAACCCGCGTTTAAGTCAATGGTTGGCGTCTTACCCGTATTCACCCAATTATTATTGGATTCGGCAATTTCAATATTCTTTTCGTCTATTTTGATAGAAAAATTATTTTCCATTCCAATAGAAATCGCTTTTTCTAAGGTAAGAACCTCTTGTGCATTTAATGATCCCAATGTGTAGAGGACGCCTAAAATTGGTAAAATAATGTTTAATGAAAAAAATAGGTATTGGCTTTTCTGCATATCTTAATTCGTTGTACCATTTAATGGAAGTTTAGACAAGCTCTAAACCTCAAAACTAATAAAATCTTTTTGATCTCAAGTTTTCTTAACTTTGTCGTGAAACATTGATTTATTATCAAATGTTTAGGTTTTAATACCTTAAAATGACTACTATGAAATTAAAAGATAGAATATCGGTACTTACTAAATTAGGTCAAGAATTGTCTGAACCAAATGTTGAAAGAACCGATTTAATAAAGGCTTCTTATCGATATAATCAATGGTTTACCCAAGAAAGCTATGAATCTGCTATTCAAGCGATTGCAGATCGAATGCTAAAGCAATCATTATTAGAAAAATGGGTAGAACCTTATCCTATTTCAGATGATCAAACACCACAAACCGTTGGTATGGTGTTGGCTGGTAATATTCCTTTGGTTGGTTTCCATGATGTACTTTCTACGTTTATTTGTGGCCACATTTCTCAGATAAAACTTTCTGATAAAGACAAATTAGTCTTACCGTATTTAATTGATCGACTGGCTAATTTTGACGAGCGAGTTCGACCTTATTTTAATATCGTAGATCGACTGTCTAATTTTGACCGTGTCATTGCGACTGGTAGCAATAATACTGCTCGATATTTTGATTTATACTTTGGAAAGTATCCTAATATTATTCGTAAAAATCGAAACGCAGTTGCAGTGCTTAATGGCACAGAACCCAGAGAAGCGTTGCATGCTTTAGGAAAAGACATCTTTACCTATTTCGGCTTGGGTTGTCGAAATGTTTCCAAGCTCTATGTTCCAGAAAATTACGAGTTTAATACTTTATTGGAAGAATTACATGAATATCGAGAAATTATTGAGCATAATAAATACAAAAATAATTTTGATTATAATTTTACGCTGCTGATTTTAAACAGTAAAAAGTACTTTTCGAACGGCTGTATTTTGATTCACGAAAACGAGGCCATCCAATCGCGGATCGCTAGTCTTCACTTTGAATATTTCAAAGACGAGGATCATTTACAAAAATTACTGTCCAATCATCAAGAAGAAATTCAATGTGTTGTCAGTGACCAGCCAGTTAGGGGCTGGAATCATATCCCACTTGGTGGCGGTCAATACCCAAGTTTAGGAGATTATGCAGATGGAGTAGATACGCTCCGATTTTTGACGGAATCTACGACCCCAATTACCTAAAACGAACCTGATGACCAAAGCCGAAAAAGTAACAGAAATTACACGTATCCTAGAATCCTACTATCCTGAAACTCCCGTTCCACTGGACCATCAGGATCATTATACCTTATTAGTTGCTGTTCTTTTATCTGCTCAATGCACCGATGTCCGGGTAAATCAGGTAACGCCTGCTTTATTCAAAATGGCGGCTACTCCGCAAGAAATGGTGAAACAGAAGGTGTCTGATATTGCGGCTATTATTCGACCTTGTGGCCTGTCTCCTCGTAAGTCTAAAGCCATCTATGAACTCTCACAAATTTTATTAGATGATCATGAAGGTAAAGTGCCGAATGATATGGCTGCGTTAGAGGCGCTTCCGGGGGTAGGACATAAAACGGCTAGTGTAGTAGTTAGCCAAGGCTTTGGAGTTCCGGCATTTCCGGTAGATACTCATATACATCGATTAGCTTGGCGTTGGGGTTTGAGTACCGGAAAAAATGTGGTAAAAACGGAGAAGGATTTAAAGCGCCTATTCCCAAGAGAATTATGGAATAAACTGCATTTACAAATCATCTTTTTCGGACGAGAATTTTGTCCTGCTAGAGGGCATCAACCAACGGTTTGTCCGATTTGTAGTAAATTTGGGCGAAAGACCCTTTTCAAATAAATTTTTTATCAAAAATATAGCCATATGGATTTGTCAGATAAAATTCTAACCATGCATCCACAAGGTAAAAAAGGTGTCAATATTTCTCGCAAAAAATATGATACCATTCGTACCTTTATTTTAAAAACCATGAAAAAAAATAAACGAATCTCGTACCAAGACTTAAATGATTTGGCAGAAGAAAAATTAGCGGATTCGTTCGAAGGTTCTATTCCTTGGTATGTGGTATCTGTAAAGTTAGATTTGGAAGCTCGTAATATCATTGAACGAATACCCAAAACCAGTCCACATGAATTGCAGTTGGTGAAATAGGTAGACAATAGGAATTTTATAAATCCTCTGTTGTTGCCCCTGGAGGCACTTCAAAAATCTTTTCGTCTGGAATAGTTTCGTAAAATTTAATATTCTTAATCAAGCGGTCGCGATTAGAGTGTTCGCCAACTTTTTCATCAATCCATCGGTAGTTCTCCATTTTTGTAGGCATCAAGAGTCCTTGGATGGTTTGATAATCTAAATATTTTTTGGCGCTGTTTATCTTCTCATTTGTTTTATCGAAATAAGAGACCGTATAAGTTAAAATCTTCAGTTGATGACTGGTAGGATCTAGGTAGAGGAAATATAAATCCTCCGCAGAGAGTCCGACACCAGATCCATAACTAATTTTCAATAAATCATATTCCAGATCATCTGGCGTAGCTTTACCCATATAGGTTACATTCACACCGGGATCTTTTAGCACAAAAGGAATGGCAACAAAGTAAAAATCCAAATTATAATAAAACGCAGCTGACTTTCCTGGCACTTTATCTGCATTTGGTTTTGCCCAAACTTGTTTTCCATCTGATCCTAATTCGAAGTCTTTAGATTTAGAATAAGTTCTTCGATCCTTTAGTTGGGTTAGTTGATATAGTGATTTACCGCCGCTTTCGACTTCATATGAAAGCCCAGCGAACTTATTCCAATTTTCGATCCCTCCGTGTGCAGTGATACATTTATCAAGCAATTCCATACCTTTAGTTACCTCAAGGGAAGGAGCAATATCAGAAGTTGCGGAGGTTGAATTGATAGAACTGTTTGGGTCTGTTTGACAGGATATAAATAAAAACAATAAAAGGAGAGCGCGTGTAAATAGCAGTGGACTATTCATTGGTTGGGTGATTTTTCGAGAAAGTCTTTTGTTATGTCACAATTGACTAAATAAGTGGAATCTGTAAAGCGGTGTGAAAATAATAAAATTCTACTCAAATTTTATGTCATTCGACATTTTTAATATTTGCTCAATAGCATTTTAAGCGATTGATGAGGCTTATTTGAAAAAATTATCGAATTATGTCTTTGTAGATATCAATATACTTTTCGGCAACCGCCTCATTTCCATACATTTCTCTTGCTTGCTTACTAATATCGGTAGGTGAATAATCTTTTATCCGTTCGATTATATCTTTCAAGCCGATTTCTAAGGCAGATTCATTCTTTGCTGGGATTAGGATACCATTGTTGGGATTGATCATTTCTTTTACTCCGCCGACATCTGTGGCAATTACTGGTAAGCCTGAAACCAAGGATTCGCTAATCACGCAAGGTAAGTTTTCATAATTGCTAAATAATAGAAAGAGATCATGTTCCACCATTTTTTTTGCGATCTCCTCTAGCGGTAATTCAGGTAAAATCTGTAACCGGTCGTCGGGTATCCCAAGTTCCTTAGCCATCTTAATAAAATGATTTTCATAATGGTTACCGATAAAGGTGGCGGTACAATCATTTTGGTGCTTAAAAATTTTGGCTAAAACGCGTAACATCCCACTGGTGTTTTTATGAGCGTCATTAAGTGTAGAAATATGAAGAATACGTTTGGGGCGATCGCCAGAATAGGGTGAACGGATTTTGAACAATTGTGTATCAACTACATTGGGTATTACTTGATAGCGATCATGTGGAACTAAGTTTTGAATAGCCGTTTTTAAATCTTCAGAAACTGGGCAAATCATTGCCGCTGCTTGACCTACTTGTTTGATGAAATATTTTTCGTGGAAATTAAAATTGGCTGGATTGATGGTTAGAAACTTGGTCCAGTGCTCCGTGATGACTATTGGAAGTTGGTATTTTTTCTTTAACTCCAAGGCAAAAATACCCGCGGGATAAAATACGTTTAAATGACAAAGATGGAAGCTCCCAAAACGTTCGATCAATGCCTCGTAACCTATTTGGTGCGCTTTTTTATAATTATTAAATTTTTGAAATAATTGATACCGACCGGTTTTAGGATAGAAAACCCGACATTCTGTGATGTTCAAGTTCTCTGTGATCTCTATTTGAAAATCTTTAGTAGAAGCAACAGAATGGACATAAAGCACTGCCACAGTTACTTTACGACCAACCGCTTGAGCATGGCGTTCAATAAAATTCCCATCCTGTGGTTCATCAGGATTTGGATACCAGCTCGCTAGGAATAGGATTTTAAGAGAATCAAACAATTGTGTAAATTTGTGAAATAAACAACTTCATTATGGCAAAGAAAAACAAAAATACTGAATCCACCACGTCAGAAAAACCAAGTCCGGTTCGTAAACGGAGAAAACCTAAACCAAATTATAAAAAGGCTTTTATGATCGGTGCGTTGTCCTTGGCCATGTTGTCTTTTATATTAACGAGCATTCCCAACTTTGGCAGCGGAGGCTCAAAGGCGGCAAGTGTAAGTACGCCTGCGACGGCAAATGCGCCCGCTCCACGAAGTTCAACTAGCTTTACCAAACAAGGAACCTTGGAAATTCTACGACAAAATAATTCGGAACCTTTGAATGTAGACATCGAAGTAGCAGATACTGAAACAAAACGTAATCAAGGCTTAATGTATCGACGTCATATGGAACCCAATCATGGAATGTTATTTATTATGGATGAATTTAAAGAACAGAATTTCTACATGCGTAATACCTATATTTCATTGGACATAATCTATTTGGACCAGGAGAAAAAAATTGTTTCAATTGCTAAGAATACAGAAACCCTTAATGACAACAGTATTCCTTCGAATGGTAAGGCTTTATATGTTTTAGAAGTGGTCGCTGGATATGGAGAAACACACGGTTTGCAAATCGGTGATCAGATGAGTTGGACCTTGGAATAAAGATTATCCTTTATCCTATTTTTATAAAAACATTTAAAGAAATTAGAAATAATACTTGCATAATTAAATAAACTGGTCTAATTTGCGTTGTAAGGTAAAACAATCCTAAAATGGGGTATAAACATAAAAAAGAAGATATCATTGCGAAGGGGAGTGAGTTGATCAGAACTCGAGGCTACCATAACGTGGGTATCAATGATATTTTGAAAGCCTGTGGTATTCCAAAAGGTTCGTTCTATAATTTTTTTACTAGTAAGGAACAATTTGCGATTGAAATCCTCAATGTTTATGGGGAAAACTCAAAAAAAATGATTCAGCAGTTTTTAATTCGTAAATCTGAATTATCACCTTTGACGCGCATCGAATCATTTTATAACATGTTGATAGATGTTAATACCGCAGAAAAATTTAGAGGGGGTTGCCTATTGAATAACCTTTCTCAAGAGATGGGAATGTTATCCGATGATATAGCAATGACAGCCGAAAAAAATTTCCTTCAATGGTTGGAAGTGATCGGCCAGTGTGTTAAAGAAGGACAGGATCTAAAAGAAATAAATAGTGAATATTCTGCAACTGATCTAGCAGCTTTTCTTCATAACGGGTTTTTCGGCACCATTCCTAGAATGAAGGTTACCCGGTCAAATGAGTATTCCCATAAGTGGCTAAAAATGACAATTGACTTAATAAGTGTTTAGTTTTTTTTGTTATTAAATTAAATAGACTAGTCTAATTAGAGTAGCTTTCTAATTTTTTAACCTTTCTTCCTGATCGGATTATCTGCTTTTCAGTATGGTTTAGAAATATTTTATACCTTGTGAATTTCAAACCAATAAATAATTCAGAGAAAGAATCAATGAAAATACCTGATAAGCATACAAAATTTCCTTTACCAAATTATGATCGACTTTGTTTTTTGAAAAATGTTGTCAAAAACCCTAATATCATAGTTGGCGATTATACTTATTATGATGATTTTGAAACGGTTGAGAATTTTGAAAAAAATGTAAAATACCTCTTCGATTTTATCGGCGATAAACTTATCATAGGAAAGTTTTGTATGATTGCCTCGGATGTTATTTTTATTATGAATGGCGCCAACCACTTAAGTAATGCTATTTCAAGTTATCCATTTGCAATATTTGGTGATGATTGGTCGTCTGCCATGGATGGGAAATCCTACCCTACAAAAGGAAATACAGAGATTGGAAATGATGTTTGGATAGGTTATGGTGCAACGATTATGCCTGGTGTAAAGATCGGGCACGGTGCTATCATTGCTACTAAATCTGTGGTGACTGGTGATGTGGAACCATATGCTATCGTCGGTGGTAATCCGGCTAGAGAAATTCGAAAAAGATTTCCTACAGAAAAAATTGAACAACTCCTTGAATTAAGTTGGTGGGATTGGCCAATTGAGAAAATTACCAAGTCGGTTGGTAGATTAACGGGAGATGATATTGAGATGCTCACTTCAGACTGAGACTGGTTTATACAAATTATTCTCTAAACCAATTTCAGGAACTTAAAAAAGTGTAACCATTTTAGATGAATTG
>CAZYAC010000251.1:0-2312 GCA_964645475.1 uncultured Saprospiraceae bacterium
CAAGAATTGAGAAAAGATGAAATTAAGGCCAGAATTGCACTCGCCAATTTTTACAGAGAAAGAAAATTAGAAAAGGTTTATCAGAAAAATTTTAAAACACTGGTAAAGTTACAAGAAGAACATCCTTATCGGAATTGTGATTTCCTTAGAAATGAATATCTTTTACAGGAAGAAGAATATATCTCTTCCAGCCAATCTAATCGCTCTATTAGTCTAAATCTACAAGAAGTTTCTAATAGTTTGCATCAAACATTTATTGCGGAAAAGCTTCGACAAAGTTATTTAATGTTGGCGCACCAATCTGTTTATCAAACTGAATATACGATTGGTTTGATTGATGAAATTTTAAAAGAAGTAAAAGACAACGAGGAGTTGTTAAATACCCCGGCGATTGCCTTGTATTATTATGGTTATAAAACGAATACAGAAAAAGAAAATTCCTCTCACTTTGCAAACTTAAAAACGAATATTTTTAAGCATGGTTATTTATTTCCAAGAGGTGAACTTAGAGATATTTCCCTGATGGCCATCAATTATTGTATTGGGCAAATGAATCGAGGGAGAGACGAATTTATCCGAGAATCTTTTGAATTATACAAAGAAGGTTTTGACAAAAAACTTTTCTTAAATAACAATATGGTTTCTCGCTGGACTTTCTTAAATGTAATTTTGATCGCTTTAAAATTGAACGAGTATGAATGGGTTGAACAATTCATTAATGAAAAACAAATTTACCTAGAAGAAAAATATCGAGAAAGTTTCATGAACATTAGTTTCGCTATTTTTCACTACCAGAAAAAAGATTTTTCTAAAGCCATGAATTATCTTTTACAATACGAACATGACGATATAACTATTAATTTGCGGGCGAAGAATATTTTGTTAAAAATCTATTACGAAGAAAACGAAATAGGTGCGCTTGAGTCTTTACTAGGTAGTATGCGCACGTACCTTTCCCGTAAAAAAATAATGGGTTATCACAAAGATAATTTTAAAAACATTATTCAATTAACAAAAAAATTACTTAAAGTAAAACCGTATGACAAAGACCAAAAATCTAAGCTAAAATCTCTAATTGAAACAGCCAATCCGCTCACCACAGACGATCGAAATTGGCTACTCACACAATTGGAAAACGTTTAAAAATATGACACCTTTATCTATCTTCGGTAAATTCTCCCTATGGTCTGTTCGCTGGTTCGCTGGTTAGTCTGTTGGTCAACCAGCTAAAAAACACGTACCTTTCGCACTCTAAAATATCAATTTCACCATCCATGAAAATAAAAACACTCACGCAATATCTAGAAACCATCGCTCCTGCTTCTTATCAAGAATCCTATGATAATGCTGGCTTAATCGTCGGTGATCCGGAAACCAAAATTACCGGCGTATTGATTTGTTTAGACTCGATTGAGGCAGTTATCGAAGAAGCGATTAATAATAATTGTAATCTGATCGTGGCACACCACCCCATCGTTTTTAGAGGTCTAAAACGGCTGAACGGCAGGAACTACGTAGAGCGTGTTATTATCAAAGCCATCCAATACGAGATTGCGATCTATGCTATTCATACCAACCTTGATAATGTTTATCACCAGGGAGTAAATGGTAAGATTGCAGAGCGGCTTGGACTGATCAATACGCGGATTCTTGCCCCTAAATCTTTTTCCAAGAAATTACAAATTTTCGCACCCGCCACCCATTCCCATAAAATAAGAGAAGCACTTTCCAAAGTCGGTGCTGACCTTTCTTCCAGCCATAGTAGTATCGGAGTAGGCAATACCGCTGGTAAAAATAGTTTGGGAGAAGTTAGGTTGGAAATAAGCTTCTCGGCTGGCCAGCAGTCTGCAATTCTCCGCGCACTTCAGGAGGTAGCACCAGACGTTTCCTACGATCTTTTTGCCATTGAAAATAAAAGCAATATGGTAGGCTCTGGAATAATTGGAGAATTGGCAGTCCCAGTCAAAGAAACCAAATTTTTGAAGCATATCAAAAAGCAAATGAAGGCGAAATGTGTCCGTTATACTAAGCTTCGTAACCGCAAAGTAAAGACCGTGGCTGTCTGTGGTGGTTCGGGTAGTTTTCTGCTTTCTACGGCTATCGCACAGGGCGCAGACCTATTTTTAACAGCAGATTTTAAGTACCACGAGTTTTTTGACGCCGATCAGCAGATCGTAATCGCAGATATTGGTCATTACGAGAGCGAACAGTTCACCAGCAACCTATTATATGACATAATTACCGAGAAATTTAGTACTTTTGCAGTTTATTTGACCAGCACAAATACCAACCCAGTCAACTATCTGGTTTAG
>CAZYAC010000251.1:2412-7788 GCA_964645475.1 uncultured Saprospiraceae bacterium
ATGGCCACCAAGGAATTAACCATAAAGGAAAAATTAAAGAATCTTTTCGAGTTACAGCAAATTGACTCGGATATTGATCAAATTGAAATCCTCAAAGGAGAACTTCCCATGGAAGTAAGTGATCTGGAAGATGAGATTGCTGGTCTCCAAACACGTATCGACAAATTACAGTCTGCCGTGGAAGACATGGAGACGACTGCTTCTCGACACTCTGCCAATATCAAAGAGGCAGAAGCGTTAATCGAGCGATACGAAAAACAAATGGACAATGTTAAAAATAATCGTGAATACGATGCCTTGACTAAGGAAATCGAGATGCAGCGGTTAGAGATTCAATTGTCACAAAAGAAGATTCGCGAAAGTAGTATCCTACTTGATGGTAAGAAAGAAACGCTCCAAGCAGCGAAAGAACGTCTAGAGACTAAGAATACAACACTAGACACCAAAAAGGTAGAGCTAGAAAAAATTATTGAAAAAACGGTAAAAGAGGAAGAAAAGCTAAAGCGGAAATCCGAAAAGGCGAAAAAACATATTGACCCAAGATTGCTTAAGGCCTATACCAAAATCCGTGGCGCATACCGCAACGGCCTAGCTGTAGTTACGGTAAGTCGAAATTCTTGTGGAGGTTGTTTCAACAAAATTCCACCACAAATTCAATTAGAAATTCAGTCGCAAAAGAAAATTATCGCTTGCGAACACTGTGGTCGGGTATTAGTAGATAATGAGACGGCAGGTATTGTGGACGAGACGGAGGCGTAGTACAACTATCTAAAATAAAAACTAACTAAAAATCCTGAAGTCAATTGACTTTGGGATTTTTTTTAATGAATAAACTACTAACTAAAATCAATTTCCGTGTTATCACCAATATTTAGGCTTTGGCGTAATCCTTTGATAGCAGCATCGCTACCGACCAAGGAACTTTGCAGAACCACCTCTTCAATACGTGCGTAGTTGCCGATGATAGAGTCTTTTACGATGGAATAATTGATTTGAGTGTTATGACCAATGGTGACGTGGGGACCAACGATAGAGTTGGATATTTCACAATCCTTACCGATACTAACCGGATGAATAATAATGGTATTGTCGTAGTGCGGGAGATTAGAAGAAGCATATCCTTCTTTATCCAAAAGCATAGCATTGGTTTCTAATAATACCTCACTTTTCCCACAATCAAACCAGTTATTAACGGGTACGCCACTAATCTTGACGCCATGATTAATCAATCCCATCAGGGCATCTGTAAGCTGGTATTCACCATGGGTCTGTTGTTCGCTTTTGATCTGCTTATCGATAATTGTCAACAGCTGATCTACCTCTCGAATGCGATAGAGACCAACCATTGCTTTATTCGATCGAGGAATTTTTGGTTTTTCAATTACTTTATTAATAAAACCATCATCCGCAAATTCCACTACCCCAAACTCCCGAGGATCTTCCACTTCTTTGATCCCAACGCACGAAGTTGGCGCGTTTAAAAATATTCCAAGATTAACATCCACAATGGTATCACCAAAAAAGATAAAAATATCATCCGATCCCTGAATCGCTTTGCGAGCCGTCCAGATAGCATGGGCTGAACCTTCTCTGCTTTGTTGCACCACAAATTCTTTAGAGATAGCAGGATACTCTCTTTCAATATAGAGTTGAATTTTTTCCCCCAGATAACCAATAATAAATACAAAATCCGTTACACCCTGCTCAATCAATTGATCAATAATAAATGAGATGATCGCTTTCCCAGCTACGGGAATCAATGGCTTAGGCTGCGTATATGTATGTGGTCTGAGACGGGTACCGGCACCCGCTACTGGGATAACTGCCTTCATGATATTTACTTTTTTAGCTAGAGTAAGTTCGGGTTTTATGAAGTTTTAAAAAAAGAAAAATGAATTAGTAATGGACAATTAATAAGTAGACGATTTATTACTGGTACTTTTGTGCCAATACTTACGGGAAAGATAAGTATTTATTTAATATAGAAGTTGTGCAATATGGTTCAAATTGTCTATACACTAAAAAAAATACCGTAGAAACTAAATTTCTACGGTATCCAAACACCTTACTTAAGGTGTAAAATATTATTAACCACCCAACGCAGCTGCACCACCCACGATTTCCGAAAGTTCTTTCGTAATTGCTTCTTGACGTGCCTTGTTGTAGGAGATTTTTAATTCTTTTAATAAATCTTCCGCGTTTTCTGTTGCCTTGTCCATTGCCGTCATTCGTGCACCATGCTCAGAAGCATGAGTATCGAGTAAGAATTTATGGAAAGTGGTTTGCAGAATACTTGGAACCAAGTGCTTTAGTAAGCTTTCCTTGTCTGGTTCAAAAATATAATCCGCTTTGACTTTGCTCTTTTCTTTATCGTCCTCTTCTGTTTCTTCCTTCACTACTGGTAAAAATTGTACCGCTTCAGGAAACTGCATTCCTGCATTTTTAAAACGTCCATAGACCGCTTCTACCGCGTCGTATCTACCTGACTCAAAGTCTTCCATGATCTTTTGCGAAATCTTAGCGATATTATCAAAACTCAGATCGTTAAAGACTTCTACATGATCTTCGATCCGATTGACTTTAGGATAATTTCGTCTAAAAAAATCGTTTCCTTTTTTACCGATACATAGGATGGTTAAACCACCGTTGTCGCGTTGACGAGTGTACTTTCCTTCGATCGCTGCTGCTGCCTTCTTTATCACATTGGTATTAAAAGCTCCACATAGTCCACGATTAGAGGTAACGACCACTATCAGGGCATTCGTTACCGGTCGCTCCGTTCCAAAAGTAGTCGTAGCATCACCATCTAAGGTAGAAAGGATATTGGTCAGCATTTCGTTCAGCTTATTCGCATACGGTCGCATCTGCGTAATAGCTTGTTGCGCACGACGAAGCTTTGCTGCCGAAACCATTTTCATGGCCTTGGTAATTTGCTGTGTGGACTTTACGGATTTGATCCTTCCACGTACTTCTTTTAAGTTAGCACCCATTTTTTGAGTTTTGTTGAACTGTTGAATCGTTGAATTGTTGATTTGATTCTATCGTGAAAAAACGATTCAACAAATCAACAATTCAACAAATCAACATTTTTAATTAAATCTAGCAGTCATTTCTTTTGCTAAAGATTCCAAGGCAGCCTTCGCTTCATCGGTCAATTTACCTGATTTCAAGGCCTTTAGTGCTTCAGGATGTTGACGATCCATCGCATCTAGAAATGATTCCTCAAATTCTTTAACTTCTTTTACTGGCACCTTACTTAGTAAACCTTTGGTACCTAAATAAATGATAGAAACTTGTTTTTCTACTGATACTGGAGAGTATTGATCCTGCTTTAGGATTTCCACGTTTCTACGTCCTTTGTCAAGTACCGCCGTAGTCGCAGCATCTAGATCAGAACCAAACTTAGAGAAAGCTTCCAATTCTCGGAATTGTGCTTGATCCAACTTAAGGGTACCGGCTACTTTCTTCATAGACTTGATCTGTGCGGATCCTCCTACTCGAGATACCGAGATACCTACGTTAATCGCTGGACGAATACCGGCGTTAAACAGGTTGGATTCGAGGAAAATCTGACCGTCGGTAATCGAAATTACATTGGTTGGAATATAAGCAGAAACGTCACCTGCTTGCGTTTCGATAATCGGCAGTGCTGTTAAAGAACCACCACCTTTAACGAGTGGCTGACCATTAGCGTCTTTAGCTTCTTTAAGTGAATCCGGTAAATCGTTCATATCACGAGCGATCTCATCGTTTTCAATAATTTTTGCTGCACGCTCTAATAAACGAGAGTGTAAGTAAAATACATCTCCAGGGTATGCTTCACGTCCTGGTGGTCGACGTAATAAAAGCGAAACCTCACGGTAAGCTACGGCTTGCTTAGATAAGTCATCATAGATAATCAGTGCTGGACGGCCTGTGTCGCGGAAGAATTCTCCAATCGCTGCTCCGGCTAGTGGTGCGTAAAACTGCATCGGTGCAGGATCCGCCGCAGAAGCCGAAACGATGACGGTATAATCCATCGCGCCGTTTTCTTCCAAAGTCTTAGCAATCTGCGCAACGGTAGATGCTTTTTGTCCGGAAGCTACGTAAATACAATATACGGGTTCACCCGCGTCGTAAAATTCTTTTTGGTTGATAATGGTATCAATGGCGATAGCCGTTTTTCCTACCTGACGGTCACCGATAATTAACTCCCGTTGTCCACGTCCAATAGGAATCATCGAATCAATCGCTTTGATTCCCGTCTGTAACGGTTCATATACTGGCTGTCGGAAAACAACACCAGGTGCTTTACGCTCAATAGGCATGGAATAACGCGTACCGCTGATATCTCCTTTACCGTCGATGGGTTGTCCTAGTGGATCTACTACCCGACCAACAAAACCTTCTCCAACGTCAATCGAAGCAATTTTTTTAGTACGACGAACGGTAGATCCTTCTCGGACACCGTCACCGGCTCCTAGTAGTACTACCCCTACGTTATCTTCTTCCAAGTTAAGTACGATCGCTTGTACACCGGTTTCAAATTCTACTAATTCACCCGCTTGTACTTGGGTAAGACCATATACACGGGCGATTCCGTCTCCTACTTGGAGTACAGTACCTACTTCTTCTAGTTCGGCAGCAGTTTTAAATCCGGAAAGTTGCTGTTTGAGGATTGCTGATATCTCATCAGGTTTAACGTCAGCCATAATATTTTATAATTTTAAGGTTGAATTTTTAATTTAGTTAGCGAACTCTTTCTTGAGTTTTTCCAGTTTATGTGCGACACTGGCGTCGTATAATTTATCATCAAATTCTACTACAAATCCACCAATCAAGTCTGGATTTACTTTAGAGACGATGTTCAATTTTTCACTTGTATCAGAACTTTCCAAAAACTTATTTTCGATTTGTTTAATCGCATCTTCGGTTAGTTTTGTAGCGGTGGTCAATGTAATTGTAGAGACCTTGTTGAGTTGTTCGTATTGCTTGACAAATGAATTGGCAATACCTTCGAGGTGTTCCGATCGATTTTTTCTTACGACGATGTCAATAAAAGCCATGGTCATTTCATCAAAATCGTCTTTGAACAGTGCGCTGAATACCTGTTTCTTTTTGTCTGGAGGAATAATAGGACTTTTGAGCATTACCTCAAAATCCCGGTTTTCCGTTGCTTTCAAAAAGCTATCAATATCCGTTTTGACACGGTCCAGTTTATTCTGTTCTTTTGCCAGATCTACCAATGACTTAGCATAGCGGGTCGCAATTCTAGATACAGACATACTAGTTTAATTTTATTTCGTTAACGAGATCATTGACAAAAGAAGTTTGTGATGCATCTCCTTTTAGTTCTCGACGGATTACCTTTTCGGCAATTTCTAAAGCCATATTACC
>CAZYAC010000252.1:0-1541 GCA_964645475.1 uncultured Saprospiraceae bacterium
ACCCAAAATTCTAACAATACATAACGACCAAATTCAAAAAATATAAAATACCAGAAGATGCGGATCATTTTCCCCATCCCTACATAATTCCAATATTTAAAAAATTCTATAAAAAAGTCCATAAATGCTATACTAGAACTCGATTGTTTGATTGTGAAAAACTGCTTGAGTTTCAACCGAAACAACTACTTGGCTTTCTTTTACATTGCTTTTTACTAGAGCTTCTAGGTTGAATACAATCAACTCTGCTAGCTCCAATAATTTCTCTTCTGTAGATTCTAATTTTAAAAAATAAAATTCTCCAGCACTCACCGCCGTAACCTTATCATAATCCTTGAGATAGCTTTTAAGTTGGCCGGCAAGTTCATCCCGTAAGATCATTTTCTCTTTCCAACTAATACTATTAAGCTGCGCATCTACGACCGTTACTTTTCCAAAAAAGGTTCTACCTGGATTAAACTTCGTCCGTGCTTTTTCTTGTTGTAAAATATTTTTAAAAACATTTAATTCATAAACACCTGAAACATTTTTGTTATTAGATTCTGATTCGTAATTTTTCTTGGGTAATCCACTTAGCACTAACTGTTTCCCTTTTGCCGTAAGAGAGATTCTTTTAATCAAATGTTCTTGCAAATGCCTAATGTCACTCACCTTTCCGCAGTCTACACAGTTGTAAGTAAAAACCGGATTTTGAAAATGCTCACTGCAGGTATTGCAATTAAAAATATGAGACGGCTTGTCATAATCTACGCCTATATGGCGCAGTATTTTTTGACATTTAGGACAGATCAAATCATCGGTATATTCCTGCATAAAATCTGTTTCCGGTCCAATATAAGCGCACTGAAAATGATGAATAAGATCTTGTACTTTCAAGTCTATTCCATTACAGTGTAGACAGGTTTCTCGGATATTGTGGTGCGCACTATGACAGGCATCACAAACGTGTATTTTATCCAGCATTTGCTCCTCTCGTAAAAAGCCATCTTTTACTCCTTGTTTTAAAATTTCGAGTATTTTATTTTGTTCTTCATCTTCCAATTGCAGACTAACAAAGGGATAAGTATAACTCAATCGAGCGTGTCTATCCACAAAAGGCGTCAAGTCATGATTGCGCGTATACAGATACTGCATCGCTTTGTAGAGTACCCCAAATTCGTTGGAAGGAAATTTTTGTTGTAAAAATAATTTCTCAATATTATTCTTGATTTCGCGAGTGGTCCGAGCGATCTTTTGATATTGAGTGACATCGGTCAATCCATCGCATCGTTCAATTACCTGAAGCGGAAGTCCTTCGTACTGTACACAAAAAATAGGTTTGAGATAAATTTCTGCGTCGTAATGCGTACGAGTTACTTTTAATACTTTTTCAAATAAACTGGTTTCGGAAGAATTGATAATAATAGCATCTACATAAAATATTTTTTCACTATCAAAGGCCTCTTCTTGTTCTACATACATGAAGAGAAAATCCTCATATTCGATGAGGGCTTGCTTGTTTATCTTATTGATTGCCAGCATATTATTTTGTTAAAGACACA
>CAZYAC010000252.1:1641-2778 GCA_964645475.1 uncultured Saprospiraceae bacterium
GTCAAAAGTCGTACCGATTGGTCTTTTTCTTAACCACGGTCACCGCCATTTTGTAATATCCGATCCATCGGGCTGCTTCGTGGAGGTTGAGTGGCAGTACATCTACCACAATTCTACGCTCGACGGGTTCGTACCTTTTTTGAAATTCTGCGGGCAATTCGTACGTGGATACATAAAAATTATTGATTACCCCTCGACCGATGGTTCCGTCGGGAAATTCTATCTCTACCTCTTCTCCAAGTTTGATTTCTTGATATAAACTCTGATGGAAATAGGCTTTGATTTTTAGGTTTTCAAGCTGATGAATCACCATCACATCCTTTGCTTTATAACAAACTTCGTTGGGGCTATTATTAATTTGTCCGATTTCACCACTGACAGGAGAAGCATAATAATAAATGGAATTGCGGTATTCCATACTTTGAGTGATCTTACTTTTAATTTTTTCTTTGTCTGCTGCAGCCAGTGCTTTTTGCTGTTTTCGTAATAAATAGAGATGATTTTTTAAAATTTTTATCTCCCGACCATAGGCTTCATGGTCTGTCTCAAAGCGAATAATATCCGAATCAATGGGCGGTAGTTTATAGGCCACATCCACCCCTAGAAGGATCTGTTTTTCTTGTTCTTTTCGTTCTATTTTTTTTCCAACTAACCTTATTCCAACTCCTTTCTGTTCACTTTTTTTAACGGCTATCTGCCTTTTTATATTCAAAATCTCTCGATCATACCATTTTGTATTATCACTTCCCGAATTGATATTATGCGTAATGTTTTTTATTTGATTTTCAACATGTGCCTGATCTTCAAACGTATAAACAAACAAAGTATCTCCACTATTAATTTCATCTCCTTCCACTACACAGATTTCTTCCAATCGTATATCATCGGTAAAATTTACAGCCATCTTATCCAAGATCACTTGACCATGTACTTTGATAAAGGTTACTTTATTATAAATCCGATAGCCTATATACACGACCATAAGTGCCAACACGCACAAAAAGGAGAACCGGTCCCAGTTGAATTTCTTCTTAACGGGCGGTTCGTCCACAGTCTTTAAGACCGATTGCTGGTACTTGAATCCGGTAAAGCTCTTCATATTATTTAGAGTTCGAGACTCTACTAATTTTTTTTATT
>CAZYAC010000252.1:2878-5099 GCA_964645475.1 uncultured Saprospiraceae bacterium
CGCACATTCACAAATCCGCACATCAAAAAATCATTCTTTCTTAATAATAGATTTTGTATCAATGTCCAGAAATTCATTCAGTCCATTGAGGGTGATATAATTTATTTCGTAAACGTTTTTAATCATGTCAATGTAAGCTTCTAGTTCTACACGATCTCGGAAATTTTTCTTTTTGATATCAATACCAATTTTACTCATTCCACTAAACCCATTGTTGCTTAATACTTCAAAATAATCGAGCTGTTGAGGTTCTTCCACTTTAAAGCTGATTAAATCCACCATTTTAGCCAAGACGTTTAAAAATTCAATGGGATATCCGGGGGCTAAAGCAATCTGATACCGGAAGATCTCCTCATCTGCAGAAGAACGATCGGTGAATAATTCAAATTGATCTATTAAAAAATTCTGTACTTCCGAGCGTTGTGCGGTACTTTTATAATCCGAAAAATCTAGTACGATCCCATCAAATTTTTCTGCGGACAATGCGTAAGCGAGTGATCCGGAAGGGTTGGTATTTTTCAATAATTCATCTCCGGAAAATTTTCTAGCCAATTGAATTTTTCTGCCATTTACCGCTTTCTTCAAGCCAAGTACTTTTTGATTTTTTCCGTCTAAGTTGGGTGCTAAAACGATTCTCCGGATACCGTTAGTGGTCAAATAATCTCGAATAAATTCGGAGCTATTAGCTTCTAAGTCCTGCGAGGTGATCATCATCAATCGGTCCGCAGGCAGTCTTTGGTAGAAGTCATTTACATCCAGCGGACGAACAAAATTTTGAATGGTTTCGTAATGCGTCTTGCCATATATTTTTAATAACAAAAGATACATTTGCTGCTTTAAATCAAGCATTTCAGCCTGAATATTCCGCATAATATCTAGGTGACGTAAAATGCGCAAGGAACGGTAGATATCGTGATAATTTTTTTGATTCACTGTTTCTACTCTAATTTTTTCTCGATATAACATTTCCTTATGGAGAAACTCCATATAGGTTTTCATTTTATAATTATACTCGTAGTAATAATTGATAATTTCTGAAGAAGTATTGAGTGCTTCATAATTATTAAAATGTTGTCGATTTTGGATTTTAGCGTAGGCAATATTATTTTTTGTTTTCTTATTAAACAAAAGTTCAAGTGGCACACTGAGTCCAACTCCGATGGAATTGAATTTTCGGGTGTCTCTCAGTTCATCACTAAAATGATTTAAATTCCGATATCCTTGAACGCGTAAAGAAATATCATTGATCGCTCGATCTGCCCCGAAGGCAATCTTTTGCTCCAGTTGCTGAATGGAATCTAGTAAAACTTCTTTTGAATTTTCATGCAATAGATAATCCAGATTGACGTGTAAAACTGGTAATTCCGCAATGGCAAAATCGGTGTCAATATGATTTTCACCTAAGGTAGATTCAAACCATTCGTTATAGTCTCGATAATTTTTTAATTGAACTTTGACCTGTTCAATGCGGCTTTTGATATCGATAATTTCTTCGTATAAAATTCCTTTTAAAAAATAAACCTGATAGAGCAATTTCTGTTGTTCAATAAGCTGGGCTTCCCGTGCTGCTAACAATTTTATTTTTTCTTGATTGAATAAATAAATCATCAGGTTAAAACGATAATAGAGTTTACTATCATTATTATCCAGCGCAAATTTTAAGTTATCTAATTTCCGTTGGTCGTTCAAGCGTTTAGCTTTTTGCTGATTACCTAACCAACCTTCCCTTAAAATATTCCATTCAACCCCTACCCTCGTCCGAGAACCGCTGAGATTCCCATCCGTTCCATCTTCTGCATCAAAGCTTTGATCATGATTGATGAAATGCTGGGCTTTCAGATTGACGCCAATATCTTTTTTTAATTTTTGAATCCTATACTGGAAAATCTGATCTTTACTCGTCAGATCAAGATTGGGTTCGGTGATATTAAAGAGGCGGTCGGCCGGTTCAAGGTTGGTGTTCTCAGTTGAGGCCGACTGACGATTAAGATTTTTTCTAATCAATGTAAGAATATCCTTACTGATTCGTTCTACAACGGGATCGTCTGTAGCTTGCGCGGATAGTTGAAGTCCTCCTCCGAAGAGCAGTAACGACAAAAAGAGTCGCAAAGGCCAGATTAAAAGACCTGAATTTTTATATTCGATACCTAATGTATCGGGGGAATATTTACTCATAGTAACATTACCGAACCAAAGTCGGTCGTTTTATTAGTAGGCATCC
>CAZYAC010000252.1:5199-7788 GCA_964645475.1 uncultured Saprospiraceae bacterium
TTCACCGATTCGCTTCATATAACTTTCCAAAATTTCACGGCGAGCGCCTGGACGAGCACCGGAGATGGCATCACAGGCTTGAACGATGGGCGATACCATATTGGTCATTTCTACTTCATCGTGGTGAGCGCCTACGGCATTGGAAACGATATCTGATTCCTTGTATTTTTCGCAGAGCTTCATTCCTAGAATGGCATGTGATAATTCAGTTTCTTCTTCTGCCACTTTCCCGATATCATGTAACAATCCAGCTCGCTTTGCCAGTTTAGCATCTTTATTGGATAGACCGAGTTCTGCTGCCATGATTCCGCAGAGGTTGGCAGTTTCGATCGAGTGTTTGAGTAGGTTTTGTCCGTAAGAAGAACGGAAACGCATCCGTCCAACCATTTTGACCAAATAAGGATTGAGCCCGTGGATGTCTAATTCAATAACCGTACGTTCACCAATTTCAACTATCTGCTCATCGAGTTGCTTACGAGTCTTCGCAACAACCTCTTCGATTCGAGCTGGATGGATTCTTCCATCTGCTACCAATCGCTTGAGCGATAAGCGACAAACTTCTCGACGAATAGGATCAAAACTAGAAATAACGATCGCTTCAGGCGTATCGTCTACCACGATTTCTGCTCCGGTAGCTGCTTCAATAGCTCGGATGTTTCGACCTTCTCGTCCGATAATTTGTCCTTTAAGATCATCTGATTCTAATGGAAAAACAGATACCGTATTTTCAATCGTAAATTCGGCGCACATACGCTGAATAGATTGGATAACTACTTTCTTAGCTTCCTTGTTTGCCGTGCTTTGCGCAGCTTGTACCACTTCTTTTCTGATAGACATAGCATCCGTTTCAGCTTTGGCTCGTACTGCTTCCAAGATTTGTTCTTTGGCTTCAGCTTCTGTTAGTTTGGCTATATTTTCAAGTAAGCGAATCCGTTCTTCGTTGGCTAGATCAAGTTCTTCTTTTTTCTTGGCGACGATTTTCACCTGCTTGTCGAGGTTATCGCGAATCGCTTTATTTTCGGAAGCGGTTTGTTCCAATTCTGTTTCGCGATTCTTAAATTCCTTTTGCTTTGTTCGAATTTCAATTTCTTTTTCTTTTAAAGCGGCTTCTTTGTCTACTACAGATTGGGCGCGTTCTTTAAGTTCCTTTTTATGTTCAATTTTTTCCGATTCGAAATTTGATTTTAGATCAGCAAATTTCTTTTTGGCTTCTTTGATTTTTCGCTGTTTTACCTCTTCATTTTTCTTTTCTGCTTTACCCACAATTCCTTTTGCTTTGCGTTGGGCTTCTTCGGTTATGCGAGTAGCAGCTGCACGTGCATCGGAGAGTGTTTTATCGGCCTGACCATTGAGGTCATTGACGCGGGCATCATTGCCTTTCCCGACCATTGACTTGACACCAATGGCAGCAAGAATCCCACCGACGACCACTCCAATGATGATTGATACTATATCCATAATTATGTTGAATTTTGAATAAGAAACTGATTTTCTAATAAGGATTTAAAGTGATCCGATTTTTAGGATTGTTTAAAATTCCATTTTATTATTTCTGTTTCTATCTATTAAAAAAATATTCGGGTTGTTATCACTTGGATGAACAACCGGATGAATTTTGTTTTTTTTAAAATTAAAATCTAAAAACAACGAATAAATAAGAGAATCTAAAATGAAGATGGGAGACTTTTTTATTAGTACATTATTGTAATAAAAAGTCTAGTAGTTCGTCTAGTTGATCTACCTTTTTGTTAAGATCGACGAAGTCCTCCTCTTGGTTAGTGGAGGTTACAGCAGGGTTTGTTTTATGCAAATCTACGGCGTAAGTCAGCAATGCCATGGACAAACAATCTTGTTTATCTTTGCGGCTATACGTTTTTTGGAATGTATTCACTTTATCGTTAATCTCGTCCACGATTCCCCGTATCTTATTAACATCTTCTTCCTTTACCTTGAGGGGATAAGAACGCTCTGCGATGACGACTGTTATGTTGACTAATTCATTGGTTTCCATATCAGTTATTTTGTAACCACATTAAGCACTTATCAATTTCCTTGAGGTACTGCTCGATCTCTTTCTTCATTTTTTTGGAGCGTTTATCTGCTCCAGATTTATCCTTCTCGACGGGTGTAACATCTGTTATACCCAAGTCAAGTTGTTGATTAGCCTGTTGTTTATAGACGGCCAGTCCTGATTTTAATTTTCGATTTTCTTCTTCTAATGACAGATTATGCTTTTGCAACTGCTCCATTTTTTTGGCCAGTTGTTTTACCTTTGTTTCAATTCCGGTAAGCCTATCGTTGATAACCTGTTGCATGATTTTTTGGCTATTAGCTATTGGCTGTTAGCTATTGGCTTCTCTTTTATCGCGTTTGAATGTGAAGTCAATAACTAACTTGAAGTAGCTATCATTAACGTCTGATCACGGCGTCTAATTCTCCTTCGTAGGTAGTGATTAGTCGCTGCATCACTTTGTCTATTTCTTTATCGTTAAGTGTTCGTGTAGGATCTTCGAAGGTAAAACTCACTGCATAGGATTTTTTGTCTTTCCCTAGCTGGTCTTCATTCTCATACACATCGAACAAATTAAC
>CAZYAC010000253.1:0-7768 GCA_964645475.1 uncultured Saprospiraceae bacterium
GGAAAGAATAATAACCATAAGGATTTTCTCCACCAAGAATTACCAACCAATTTTGCTTCCCAGAATCCAGCAAGATCTGTATCCAACTCATGTTCACCTTGGTGTGCGTGATGCTTAAGATGGTACGTACTAAACCCTTGACCACCAGGAATGGCATTCGCCAAATCAGCCAAGATAACGACCCAACGATTGGCTAGACGACTTTTAAAGACGAGGTTGTGGGTCGCTTCGTGAATAACCACATACATATTATGATTGGCGAAAGCTCCAACAATCCAAGCAACAGCCAATGCCGCCCACCAATATCCAAGTCCCAAGGTACCCATATAGGCAGCTATGCTAAATTGTAAAGTGACGAGACAAAGCAAAATGCCAAACGTCCAAGGTTGGCGACCAAATAAGGTAGCAATTTCAGGATGATCTTTGATCATTTTCTGACAACGTTCAACGTGAGGTTGTTTTTCGTCAGATTTAAAATATTCTGTTCTTGCTAAAAAGTTGTTGTTCATTTTGAAAATTCATTAAGTACTTGGACAAATTACCGAAAGTAAAATAGTGCTGGCAAAGTTTATAATATTCACCTACTCATTTTATCAAGCCCGTTTCAAATTTTTGTCTTGTTTTTCGGGATATAGTAGACGTTCGCGACTATACATCAATCTTCGTAAAGCGGTGATATTAGATAATACGGCTAAAATTGCAATGGGCATCGTGAAAACTGAAATAGTTTCAAAAACACCAAATGGAAGGAAATCAACGAATACTTTATAATCCCCTCCGACCATACCGGAGAAAATTCCACAAGCGATCGCTGAAATACCGATAATTAAAATTCGTTCTGGTCTTTGCATCAAACCTACACTACAATTTACGCCCAATCCTTCCGCTCTTGCCCGTGTGTAGCTAACCATTACGGAACCAATCATTGCTATAAAAGCGAAAATAGAACTTAAGAAGAAATCCTGAGCCACCAGGTAGTAGCAAATTCCTAAAAACATGACCATTTCGCTATAACGATCCAATACCGAATCGTATAACGCTCCAAATGGATGCGCCATATTACCGACTCTAGCCAATCGACCGTCGATCATATCAAATAACCCAGCTAAAAGAATGGTAAATCCAGCCCAACCCACATAAGAGTAGTCGTTACGCGCTCCGAATTCTGCTCCATAGACCAAAATGAGCATGGCTACAAAATTGAGAATTAGGCCCATGGAAGTGATCATATTAGGAGTAATTCCAAGTTTGATCAATAGTCCGATTAACGGTTCGATAATCTTATAGACCAGTATTTGTCCATATTTTTTTAACATAATATTATGTTTTAATTAAACATATAAGTATAAATCAATCAATGATTCACAACGCATTCACGTTATTAGTCGTTTAATTTGAACGTAGCTGTCAGATCGTTTTTTTACTTATTATAAGAAATCTATCCTCTTAAGAGAGATTACCGTTCAGAGAGATGAATAACAGGTGTCTTAGAAACTAAATAAACAATTGCCGACAAAGTTACATTTTTTAGCTGATTTATTAAAATTCTACGTGAAACCTCCCTCTAATCGCCAAGCCTTTTACACCCCACAAACTCGGTACGTTGGGTTGGTCTAAATAAGTCATTCGGCGAACTAAATCCACTCTTAAAAATTTAAAAATATTACTTATTCCTACACTCGCCTCGATATATGGTTTATTTTCTAAGGTATAGGTAAGCGGTTCTCCATCATCGTTTTTGACAAATTGAATAAGCGAAGGATCTACTTCTGGATTATTTTTATCAGTCAATCTTCCATAAATTCCTTTGACAGAAATTAACTCTCGTAATTTTAACTTACGGAAGAGTGGAATTTTATTAAAAAAGAAACCATTAAAATAGTGTTCGATATTCCATGTAAAATATTCGTCACTGGAGAACTCTAAAAAGTTGACCAAATTGAAAGCAAAAATCTGATAAGCAAAGGATTGATTCGCTCTTGGTAAATGTAATAGGAAATACGGCAACCCTTCTCCAAATATTTTTCCAGTTTCTATTTCAAAATTGGTATACCCTAAAACAGATAAATAGAACCGCTTGAATATTTTTAGGTTGACGCGATGATAGTTATACTCTCCTCCTAGTACCCCTTTTAGTCCCACACTATAATCCAAGGTTAAAATTGGATATCTATTAAACATGGCAATCCGCAGAGATTTACCATTCCAGTATTGCGCATTAGGCGACCACTTTAGCCTCAAACCAACTTGAGAGGTTCGAACATCCGGAACAGAAAGATCTTCGCCGTCTTCCATAAAATCAAATTTCAAGGTTCCGTAGGCTTGTCTTCGCCGACGTTCGAGAATCAAGTTGAATTCAAAATTATTTTTGGTTTCAAGAAAATAATCAAAGGTCTGAGCTTCGTGAAAAATCATCCGAGTATTGTTTCCTCTCCTAAAGGACAGAAAGAAATTGTCCTCTCCAAAATACCGTAAGACCTGTCCTGGAAACCGGGTTTCTCGTTCGGTACCAAATCGAATAAAATGTCTGGGATACTCCTCAAAATTTTCATTAAATGAATAGGTTACCAGGCCTTGATGTTTAAATTCTTTATCCTTTACGCCATAAGCCAAATATCCTTCCAGCTGAAGTTTTTTATTGAACTTTAAATTGGTTCTTCCTCCAAGTCGAGGTCGGAAGCCTTCTACCGGATTAAAACTATAAAAAGCATTCACCGGTCCAACATCTACGGGTCCAACAGAGGTATATCCTGTCAATAAAAAGGAGATCAGTTTAACGGCACGCTTAAAGGCAGGTACCCGTTGCAAGGTATCCATCATGAAGTAGGTATTCTCCTCTGTTTCAGTTAGCGGGACCAGTCGATTATTAGTCCAGAATTCTTCATCCTGTTTTTTAGCTTTTTTAAGTAATACTACGTTTTCGCTATTCCCGTATTTATCGTCATCAGCTGGTTGATTAAAAACAAAATTATCATTGATCACAGACCGGCGGCCATAGAACCCCATTCCTTTTTTGGTTAAATTATATTCAATCAATACATTGTTTTTATGAACAACCCATTGATCATTCCCCATATCTTTAAATTCTTGTTCAATCTGAATATCCTGAACGAAATTCAAATTAATCTCATCTACAATTCCCATATCCACTTTCATCACTCGATAGGTAGAATCCAAGGTAATATAGAGATTGCCTTGAAACCCAAGATTTTGTTTATTAAGGGGAATAAAGGATAAATCAATTACTTGCTTCCCTTGAAACTGAAGCGTATCTTCAATATAAAAGGCATAAAAACTAGGAGCGAAAAAAGAAAGTGGACTCACAAATTGGGCGGTAACCAATTCAATATTATTATTGTAAATATTAACTTCTTCATACAATTTTTCCATAATATTAGAAAGAGACTCATCATCTAAGTAACCATCTAACTTGGTCAGTTTTTGTCCAGCTCTGAATTCAGTTTTTGACTTCGGTGATTTACGATAATAGACGGTTCCTTTATTTTCTTGCAGGTAGATCGGCAGATAAGGTTTTTCATCTGTTTTAGAAGAATCAACAAAATCGAAGATGAATTTCATCTTTTTAAAGATCTTTCGATTTTTAAATTTTTCGGAAATATTATTTAAATCCATTTCCACCTTTTCGTAGATATCATGCTGATAGTAGTCGTACGCTTCCAGTCGGTTATCATCTTTATTATCAATTACGTTCCGCATCAGTGCTACGGCAGGATTATTCTTTTTCTTATACTTGCCTTTTTTAGCTCGGACTACAACGGTTTCCAGTTCCAATGCATTGTCTCCCAGTTTAAAGTTGATGGTCTGAACCGCCTCGCTACTGACTTCTTTAGTTTGAGGTGAATAGCCAATAAAGCTTGCTTCGAGCGTTGGGCCCGGTGTGTCTGTTTTGAGTGTGTAGGTTCCATCTAATTCTGTGGTAATTCCGATACCAGTTCCGGGAAAGGTGACCGTAGCTCCTGGTAATCCGTCTCCAAATTCGTCGATTACTTTACCGGAGATCGTGATGGATTGCTGAGCGGTTAACGTCAAAACGGAACCGAGAAAAAACAAAAAAGTAAATAAAAAGTGAAGTGTTTTAGTTCGCATAACAGGCTAAGTTCTGTGCGATACCCGTAAGTGTACGTAGTATCTATAATAATGACTTAAAAAATCTCAACTACCCTAAGAGTGTATATTTTTTTGTTGAACCTGCCTGCTGAAGAAAGAGGAAGATTACTAATCATGGGAAAAGACAAATAATACCCAAAACAAAATAACAACTTGTCTTAAGAAATTGTTTCAAAAATAAAGCGATCGGTCTAATTTAAAAAATTTTAAACTCAATTTTAACATTTTTTATTGTTAAAAAATACTTTTGCGGCTAATGAGATTCGCCGTTAGTATATTAGTATATTAACGGCGAAAGTCCTTATTTTATTAAAAGAAATAATTTTATAAAGCAAGGATTTCCGCCATCCGAATCAAATCCTGATCTGGATCTTTTTTCATATTAATGGCCTGTTCAATTGGCGTATAGCATACCTTATTATTAATCAAACCACACATTACGTTTGCTTCTCCTCCCAACAATCCTTCAATAGCGCCAAAACCTAGCCGACTGGCCAGAACCCGATCAAAACTAGAAGGAGAACCTCCTCGTTGCAAATGACCAATTATGGTCACTTTTATATCGTAATGATCAAATTTTTCTTTAACCAATTTAGCAATTTCTGTTGCACCACCGTTTGTATTTCCTTCGGCTACGATGACGAGACTGAATAATTTATTTCGTTTTACTCCTTTCTTAAGCATTTTCACTAAGGAATCAATATCTAAAGTGGTCTCCGGAATTAGCACGCTACTCGCTCCACTACCAATGGCTGTATTCAATGCAATAAAACCAGAATGTCTTCCCATCACTTCCACGAAAAATAACCGATCATGGGAATCTGCTGTATCTCGGATTTTGTCAGCAGCCTCAATCGCAGTATTTACTGCAGTATCGTAGCCAATCGTATAATCGGTCCCAAATAAATCGTTGTCAATCGTACCCGGAACGCCCATTACAGGTATATTAAATTCTTTAGAAAAAACTTCTAATCCAGTAAAGGAACCATCTCCTCCAATTCCGACAAGCGCGTCAATATCGTGTGCCATTAGGGATTCGTAAGCCGCATGTCGACCCTCTGGCGTACGAAACCGTTCACTTCGTGCAGTCTTAAGCATGGTCCCACCGCGATGCATGATATTACCAACCATCCTTGTTTCAAGACGGATGATATCTCCATCAATCATTCCCTCATAACCTTTACGGATACCGTATATATGCAGATTGTGATAAGTGGCAGTTCTCACTACTGCTCGAATCGCCGCATTCATGCCAGGTGCATCTCCCCCTGAGGTGAAAACTGCTATACGTTTTATATTGGCTCCCATATTTAAACTTTATTTTTTTTCCATCCCTCTAATTCTACGTGATAATCTACTAAATTATTGATTGGCTTTTTAATAATCATACCCAATTTAAGGGATCGTTCGTCGAGGACCATTTTTAAAATATCGCCAAAATGATAGGCTACACTTCCAATAAAATGAATCGGTAAATTATTGTGGTCTTGATACTTACGAACATGCCGTTTAATAAACTCAGTAAAAGCACGGTTTACCAGGCTCTGTATATATATATGATCCTTGTGGTCAGATAAAAATTTTGCAAAAGAAGCCAAATATACATTCGCATTGGGTTCCATGTAAATCTTATCTTTAAAGACCTGTTTATCATTACCGTATACTTCCTCAAAGTCATTTTTAATATCCTCTGGAAATTCTCTATAAAAATAACCTTGCAGCAATAATTTTCCTAGATGTCCCCCACTCCCTTCATCGCCTAAGATATAAGCAAGATTGGGAACATTATCAATGATCTTTTCTCCATCAAATAAACAAGAATTAGATCCGGTTCCTAAAATACAACTGATCCCTGGCTGATCTTTACAGGTCGCTAAAGCACAAGCTAATATATCGTGTTCTACCTTTATGTCAGCATTCACAAAATATTTTTGTAGGGCACTTGCAATAATTTTGTTAAGATCTGGATCACTACAACCCGCGCCATAAAAATAGATGTTGGTAAGCTTCAATGGATCAATCTTACCGTCAAATGCTTTTTTGATTTTAGGCAAAATAACCGACTCCCCATGGTAATAAGGATTGAAACCCATGGTGGTGATAGAAATAGGATAAGCATTCGGTGACAAAAATTTCCAGTCTGCCTTAGTAGAACCACTATCAATTACGGCGATCATGTTGCTATTTTTATGATGAATTATGTAGGTTATTCCAACAGGTTTTTAAGATTTGTTTTAGAAGAAATCTTACTTAAGTAATGGTCAAATAATTACTTATTAAATCTGAATCGCAAAAGTAGTGTATTTTCTACACTATCTTAATCAAGTGCCGATTTTTTGCGAAGATAAGTTTTTACAACCGATTTTTTTTAGGAAGTTTTTTATCGTGTTTAATTCTAAGAACCATCGAATACCCTATAAGTGTAATTTTTTCGTTGGAAAGTTCTCACCTTATCATCAGTTTGCTAATACCCTTTATATCAACTACTTATGTAAAAAAACTTTATGTTTTAAATATTTTGCTTTTTAAAACTTTTCGTTTTATATTTGTTTTATAGAAATAAATAATAGGGTCAACCTTTGTGAAAAAATACAAACCATGGCATGGTAAAATCTTATACCTAATCCAAGCGACCCAATTAAAAAAGTAAGTATCATGAAATCTTTCCAATTTAATTTTAACGAAAAGTATCAAAAAATTTACCTGAAAAAAGCTAAAGAATGGTTACGAAAAAACTGGTTTAGTTTAACGTTACTGGTTTTTGCAGTCTTCATCCTTACGCAAAAAGACATCACGATGGAGTTTAGTATGCGGGCCAATCCCAATGCCATTCCTTCAGAACAATCAGTTCCAAAATCAAATGAGAAGGCTAAGGTAGTTCCAGCTGCTGCTCCCCTTTCGCAAACTAACCAGAAAGAGAATCCTTCGGCAACACAGCAGTTCGGTTGGGCAAGCTTGCCTGGTCTGATACGTAATACGGTCAGCAAAGGGAATGTTACTACCACTGCTCATCTTACCAATGAAGAAGCGGTGGCCCCTCACCCGAATGTTCGTTTTCTTCTTTTTCCAGAAATGACCATATCTGCGAAATTAAATGATTCAGAAATCAATTCTATCAACAATAAATGTAAAGCTTACGCACGACGTTTTGCACCCGTTGCCATGGCCGAAATGGGCCGCTACGGTGTGCCAGCGTCTGTGACTGTTGCACAAGCAATTCTTCACAGCAATGCCGGAGACGATGCACTAGCAAGTAAACACAACAATCATTTTGGTATCCGTTGTTTTTCTAAAGAATGCCCCAAGGGACATTGTAGTCACCACGGTACCCAAGCGCATAAATCTTTCTATCGCAATTTCAATACTGCTTGGGAAAGCTTCCGCGCCCATAGTTTATTATTGACCAATAAAAAATATCAACATCTTCTAAAGCTTGATAAAAAGGATTATCAAGGTTGGGCCAAAGGTTTACAAAAAGCAGGCTACAGTAAAGATTCGCAGTATGCCGCAAAGTTGATTCGGATTATTGAAGCCATGCAGTTAGCGGAGTTGGATATTTAGGATTTGAGATTGAACTTTTTAATAGATGGGTATAATACCAGACAAGTCTTTGGGTTGAAATAATTAGTTAAGAACAATA
>CAZYAC010000254.1:0-7726 GCA_964645475.1 uncultured Saprospiraceae bacterium
ACTTCCAAAAAATTGCCGGAAGACTCTCCTTTGGTCCATAATCGTTTTTTAGTACGACTGTAAAAACAGACTCTTTTCTCTGTTTTGGTTTTTTCAAAAGCCGCCTCATTCATATAACCGAGCATGAGTACATGTCCGGTTTGGTGATCCTGAATGACGACGGGAATTAGGCCATTTCCTTTTTTAAAATTTAATTCTGTTGACAAGATATTATTCATAAATATTTTTTTTATTGTTATTATGTTTTACCTTTATTATGTTGATTATTGAATTTTTTAATCTCAAAATAAATTTTAAATGGAAACTTCTTATCCTCTTGATGATAACTTTACGACTGATGGCGTAAATATTACAGAAGAAATCAAATCCTATCTTTACGAAACGGCAAAGTGGGGTAAATTTTTGAGCATTGTAGCCTTCGTTTTTATTGGCTTGATAATTATTGGAATGCTTTTCATGTTATTTGTTGGAGCATCCGCTTTGTCTGGTCTTGGTGATTCTGCAGCCATGGGAGGAGTAGGTATGGGTTTTATGGTAATGATTTATGGACTCATGATCGCACTGTATTTTTTTCCTACCCTTTATCTTTATCGGTTTTCTACAAAAATGAAAACGGCACTAGACGCTAATGATCAGCAGTCGTTGTCAGAATCATTTATGAATATGAAATCTGTTTTTAAATTTTGGGGCATTTTCACAGCTATCATAATTGGATTTTATGTTCTTGTATTTTTAGGAAGTTTAATTTTTGGAGGCATGGGAGCCTTCCTATAAAAACCTTATAAACGGACCGGAATCTGTTGATCTGCTAAATATTTTTTCAGATCACAGATTTCTATCTCTTTAAAATGAAAAATACTCGCTGCTAAACCGGCGTCTGCTTTTCCACGTGTAAAAACATCGTAAAAATGCTCCAAACTACCTGCGCCACCTGAGGCAATCACCGGAATTCCCACCTGATCGGAGACCGCGGCTAAGGCATCACAAGCAAAACCTGCTTTGGTGCCATCATTATTCATCGATGTAAATAAAATCTCACCCGCACCCCTATTTTCACTTTCCTTCACCCAATCCAATAATTTGTATTCTGTCGGAATTCGACCTCCGTTTAGATGTACGAACCACTCTCCGTTAACCGCTTTCGCATCCACGGCTACGACTACAAACTGCGACCCAAATTGATCCGCCAATCGCGAAATTAATGCAGGATCTCTTACCGCTGCCGAGTTAATCGAAATCTTATCCGCCCCAGCATTCAATAATAAATCTGCATCCGCTACCGATCGAATACCGCCACCAATCGTAAAAGGTATATTCAAATGCCGAGCAATTTTTCTAGCCAGTTTCGATAAGGTCTTCCGTTTTTCATGAGTCGCCGTAATATCCAGAAAGACCAGTTCATCCGCCCCCTCTGTTACATACCGACACCCCAATTCTACCGGATCACCCGCATCCCGCAACTGCTCAAAATTTACGCCCTTCACGGTTCTTCCATTCTTAATATCCAAACACGGAATGATTCTTTTTGCTAACATTCTATCAAGTTTTGAGTTAGTGAGTTTTAGGTTTTGAGTTAAACGACATATAATTTTCACCCCTATCTTTCTAACAAGCTCTCGCAAACCAAGTGCATTATTAATTCTTTCATTATCAAATTATTAATTACCAACCCGCAAATCAAAAAATCCGCACATCCTCCAATCGAATTCTCCCTTCATAAATTGCTTTTCCCACGATTGCTCCATAACAACCTATCTCTGTCAGTCGTTCCAAATCTGCCAAATCCGATACGCCACCACTAGCAATAATTTTTAAGTCCGAAAAATGATCAATCATTTCTTTATATAATTCTATTGCGGCGCCTTCTAGCATACCATCTTTTGCAATGTCGGTACAAATAACAGTTTGAATACCTTTCTTTTGGTAGTCTGCTACAAAATCAAAGAGATCCAATTCACTGGTTTCCTCCCAGCCATGTACCGCAATTTTTCGATCCTTAACATCCGCTCCTAGAATTATTTTTTCGCCACCATATTTTTCGATCCACCCCATAAAGGTTTCTGCTCCTTTTACCGCAATTGTTCCACCCGTAATTTGATTCGCACCACTTTCAAAAGCGATATAAACATCCTGATCTGATTTGAGTCCACCTCCGAAATCAATCGTCAAAGAAGTCTTAGTCGCAATAGTTTCTAATACCTTATAGTTGACAATATGACGCGCTCTGGCACCATCCAAATCCACGAGATGCAAATGGGTAATGCCTGCGTCTTCAAAAGCTTTGGCAACTTCAAGTGGATGTTCGTTATATACTTTTTTCTGATGGTAGTCGCCTTGCGTAAGGCGTACACATTTACCATCAATAATATCAATTGCCGGAATAATTAGCATTTTAAAAATTTATAAATTCTTTTAAAATAAGCTGGCCAATGTCTCCTGATTTTTCCGGATGAAATTGCGTAGCGTAGAAATTGTCTTTTTGTAAAGCCGCACTAAACGGTAAGATATAATCACAAGTTGCCGTTGTATAAGCACCGGATTCAACATAATAACTATGCACGAAATAGACATAATCTCCCGATTTGTTTTTTTGGAATAAGGGTGCGTTTTTTTCAAATACTATTTTATTCCAACCAATGTGCGGAATTTTTTCACCAGCTTCTGTTGCTAGAAATTTTTTAACCTTCAAAGGGATGATATTTAGACAATCCGTATCTCCTTCCTCAGAATGCTGACAGAGCAATTGCATGCCCAAACAAATGCCTAGGGTAGGTTGTTTTAAATTATAAATAGTGTCCGCCAATCCAGTTCTACGTAAATAAGCCATGGTGTTTTTTGCTTCTCCAACGCCAGGAAAAATTACTTTATCCGCTGATTTTATTTTGTCGATATCACTCGTCAATATTGCTGAAACACCAATTCGCTCTAGCGCAAAAAGAACCGATTGTACGTTACCAGCATTATAGTCAATTATTGCAATGTTCATATTGATGATTTAGCTGCGTTATAAAATTCCTTTAGTAGATGGTAAACGCATGTTTTGGATATCCCGTTTTATGGCAATCTTAATAGATTTTGCAAAAGCTTTAAAAATAGCTTCGATCTTGTGATGTTCATTTGTTCCTTCGGCTTTGATGTTCAAATTGGCTAGGGCTGTATCCGAAAATGATTTAAAAAAGTGGTAAAACATTTCAGTTGGCATGTCTCCGATTTTTTCTCTTTTAAATTCTGCTTCCCACATCAGCCACGGACGGCCACCAAAATCTAAAGCTACTTGTGCCAAGCAATCATCCATCGGTAAGCAGAAGCCATAACGTTCAATGCCCATTTTATCTCCTAATGCTTCTCGATATGCACTACCGAGGGCGAGTGCGGTATCTTCGATGGTGTGATGTTCGTCAATATGTAAATCTCCTTTTACTTTGACAGTCAAATCACAACCAGAATGCCGCGCTAACTGATCGAGCATATGGTCAAAAAAACCAAGCCCGGTTTCGTTTTTTGCTTGACCTGTTCCGTCCAAGTTGAGTTCAATTTGAATATCGGTTTCTTTGGTGGTTCGTTGAATGGTGGCTTTACGCGCAGGGAGTTTTAGAAACCCATAAATGGCTTCCCAACTTTGGGTAGTCAAGGCGATTGTTTGTTCTAGGTCTTGTTTTTTAGTAGAAAGTTCTTCGTCTCCAAGTCCGGTCTCCTGTGAAATGTATATCCCTTTAGCGCCCAGATTTTTGGCAAGTTCCATATCAGTCAATCGATCTCCCAAAACAAAGGAGCTTGTTAGGTCATAATCGCCTTCGATATATTCGGTCAACAGGCCAGTACGAGGTTTACGGGTCGGCGCCATATCGGCCGGAAAACTGCGATCGATGTGTACTGCAGAGAAGTGAATACCTTCATTGGTAAAGGCTTGCATCATTTTGTTATGGGCTGGCCAAAAGGTGTCTTCGGGAAAACTATCTGTACCGAGACCATCTTGATTGGTCACCATGACAAGTTCGTAATCTAATTCTTTTACAATACGAGATAGGTACTGAAATACACCAGGGTGAAATTCTAATTTTGCTAAAGAATCCAACTGGTAATCTATGGGTGGTTCGATGACCAAGGTACCGTCGCGATCAATAAATAATATTTTTTTCATAGTTAAGAATCAGATTTGAATTTTTTCAAAATGGTGATCAATTGTTCATTTTCAGCAGGCGTGCCCACCGTAAAACGAAGGCATCCAGTGCATCCGGTCACGGTAGAACGATCACGAACAATGATATTGTTTTTTAATAAAAAATTATAAACGGCTCGTGGTTCATCCATTTGAACTAGTAAGAAGTTAGCATCCGAAGGATAAACTTTTTTTATAAAACTTAATGTAGAAAAAGCCTGCTCCAAAAAAGCTCTTTGTTGTAAGGCAGACTGAACACTGGCCTCTTTTTCGTTGGGATCCTCAAGTGCTTTTAACGCCGCGGACTGAGTTAGCTGATTAATATTATAAGGCGGTTTTACTTTGTTAAGCAGCTGGATAATTGCAGGATGAGCAAATGCCATTCCTAGTCGAATTCCTGCGAGTCCCCAAGCTTTAGAAAAAGTTTGTAAAACTACCAGACGCGGATATTTTGCTAATAATTTCGTACAACTATCCTGTTCCGAAAAATCAATATATGCTTCGTCTACGACCAGAATTCCGTTGAAGCTATCGAGTAATGCAGTAATTTGTTCCAGCGGAATACCATTTCCAGTCGGATTATTAGGACTACAAATAAAGAGAATTTTAGAACGTTCGTTGACTTGTTCCAGCACCTCTTTTGTTTTTATTTTAAAATCGCTCGTTAAAGGAATCGTAAGAACTTTAATGTCAGACAAGGCCGCTGAAACCTTATACATTCCGTAGGTAGGAGGAAGCGTAATAATCTCATCCTTACCCGGCTCACAAAATATTCTGATCAATAAGTCAATGGCCTCATCGCTCCCATTTCCCAAAAATATTTCTTCCTGATTCACCCTTTTTTCAAAAGCAATTTTAGTTTTTAATTTCTTCTGTAACGGATCAGGGTAACGATTCAATCCATTATCAAACGGATTTTCGTTGGCATCCAAAAAGACCTCTGCCACTCCCATAAACTCGCTCCTGGCAGAAGCATACGGCGTCATCTCTAAAATATTTTTTCTAACTAATTTTTTAATCAATTCCATGCAGGGTTTTAAGTTTTGGGTTTCGAGTTTTTGAGTTTTGAGTTAGTTTTACACGATAGAAGACACTATTAATTATTCATTACCAAATTATTCATTATTAATTAACCTCAACCGAATACTAACCGCTTCTTTATGAGCTTGCAAGTCTTCAGCTGCTGCCATCAATTCTACCGTCGAACCAATATTCTTCAGACCTGTTTTACTTAATTTTTGGAAAGTAATTTTTTTAACAAAAGCATCTAAGTTTAAACCACTATAGCTACGGGCGTATCCGTTAGTTGGCAATGTATGGTTGGTACCACTAGCATAGTCCCCTACAGATTCCGGTGTATAGTTTCCCATGAAAACAGAACCAGCATTGATTACCTTTTCGGCGAAAGCTTCGACTTCTTCTACGGCTAGAATTAAATGTTCTGGTGCGTACTGATTAACAATATTTAGTGCCGCATCCCGGTTTTCTAAAATTAGAATTGGACTATTTTTAAGTGCCTGCAAAGCAATGTCTCTTCGCGGTATTTTCGCCAATTGGGCCTCAATTTCTGCTAATACTTTATTTGCAAAATCTAAATCAAAAGCGACCAGCACCACCTGACTATCCACGCCGTGTTCCGCCTGTGATAAGAGGTCTGCTGCGACAAAACTCGCTTTGGCAGTGTGATCCGCCACGACCATCAGTTCTGAAGGACCGGCAGGCATATCGATCGCTGTTCCTTGCTGGCTGACCAGTTGTTTGGCTGCTGTGACATATTGATTGCCAGGACCGTAAATTTTATAAACCGAAGGAATGGTCTCGGTACCATAAGCCATCGCTGCAATTGCTTGACTGCCTCCCACTTTAAAAATTTGAGTAATGCCACAAAGATGGGCTGTGTATAAAATCACGGGATGAATACTTCCATCTTTTTGCGGTGGTGTGCAGAGAATCATTTCTTGACAACCGGCAATTTGAGCAGGGACGGCCATCATGAGTACGGAAGAAAAAAGCGGTGCAGTTCCACCGGGAATATAAAAGCCTACTTTTTCGATTCCTATACTTTTTTGCCAGCATTCGATGCCGGACATGGTTTCGATACGAGGAGGATCGATTTTTTGACTTTGGTGAAAAACGGAAATGTTTGCTTTTGCGGTTTGGATCGCTTTTTTCAACGCTGGAGCCACTTGGTTTTTGGCGGTGTTAATTTCTTCGGTGCTCACTTTGAAATCATCGATGATGACCTGATCAAATCTTTCAGTAAACGCTTTCAGTGCAATATCTCCTTCTTGGCGGACTCGATTTAAAACACCTCCTACAGTGACTTGCAGGTTTTGATCTTCATGAACCGGTCGTTTCAATATTTTTGTAGAAAGTAAAATATCTGGATTTTGATAAATTTTCATAATACTATTCTTTATAAAATCATTTTTTGGATCGGAATAACTAGAATGCCTTGTGCACCGTTATTTTTTAATTTTCCAATAATGTCCCAAAACGCTTCTTCGTTGATCACCGTATGGACGGAACTCCAACCCTCTGCAGCTAAGGGCATTACGGTAGGACTTTTCATGCCGGGTAGAATTTTGATGATTTCTGTAATTTTATCGTTGGGGGCATTCATCAATAAATATTTGTTATTCTTTGCCTCAAGTACTGATTCCAGTCTAAAAATTAATTGTTGGTAAACAGACTCTAAATCTTTTGGTATCGTCCCGGCGACCAGACAGGCTTGGGATTTGAAAAGGACTTCTTTTTCTTCCAAGTTGTTTTTAAATAAAGTACTACCACTACTAACTAAGTCACAAACTGCGTCAGCTAGCCCGATGCCCGGGGCAATTTCTACTGAGCCAGAGATTTCGTGAATGTCTGCGTTTAGATTTTTTTCTTTTAAAAAAGCTTTTAAGGCTATCGGATAGGAGGTGGCGATTCGCTTACCATTGAGCCAATCTGCTCCTGTATAATCCAATTCTTTTGGGACTGCTATGGAAAGTCGGCATTTAGAAAATCCGAGGGGAAGAATTTTCTGAATATCTTTCTGCTTTTCTACTAATAAATTCTCGCCTACAATGCCCAAATGAGCGACATCGTCTTGCACGTACTGCGGAATATCAGAATTACGGAGATACAGAACGTCTAATGGAAAGTTCCGGGCTTGTGCCTTTAGTTGGTCTTTGCCGTTATCAATAGAAATACCACATTCTTTGAGCATCCGAAGGGAGTCTTCTTGCAATCTGCCGGATTTCTGGATAGCGATTTTAAGGCGGGGTTGAGTCATGATTTATTATTTTTAAACAACTTCTTAAATAAAAAAGCAAAAGCGGTTTATCAGATATCTGATAAACCGCTTTAATTAAGAATCGTTTAATTTTCAACAAGGCATCATCATCTGTCTGAGAGATCAGTTAAGAAATGATGGTGATGAAAAATACTTGCGTACATAAACGAGAAAAATTTTGTGGTGCCTCCAGGAATCGAACCAGGGACACATGGATTTTCAGTCCATTGCTCTACCAACTGAGCTAAGGCACCTTTTTTAAGAAGCGATTGCAAATCTATATTGTTTTT
>CAZYAC010000255.1:0-7711 GCA_964645475.1 uncultured Saprospiraceae bacterium
AACGTCTGCGTACACGTCGATGTATTTCCACAATCATCGGAAGCTTGATACGTTCTTGTAATTACAAACGGTCCATCTGTCATACAGAAACTAAACGTGGATGGATCTGGTGAATCACCTACATGCGTTACCGTTACATCTCCTACTGGTGTGCAATTATCACTTACTACTGTTACTGACGTTACATCTACTGCAGGTAAGGCATCTGCACAGGTCAATCCTGTCACTGCCGCTGGACAAGTTATTATTGGTGGAGCTATATCTTCTTCAATATCAAAAGTATACGTACAAACTTGATTGTCTTCGTCTGCATCCAGCATACCATTTGCTGCTCCACCAGCTCCATCTCCAGTATCATCAAATACTGTTACAGTACGGGTAATTGTTTGTCCTCCCATTGTACAAACATCAATGGCAGTAATATCATCAGAAAATTCAACAACGATTGTGCCGCATGGCATTGATCCAATTGTCATATTATATGGTGCAGCAGTTACTTCAACAACAGTGGTTGGGCCAGCAGGAACTGTAGCCAATTCTGTACAATCAAAATCTCCTAAGTCCAGTGAGGCTGGACAAGTTGCTGAGAATGCACAACAAAGCATCTCGTCAAAGGTACCACAAGCAAAACATTCGATCTCCGCAACCGCAGGAACTATCTGCGGGGTACATGCTCCATCAGAAGAAGTATTACCCGGATTGGCATTATCTCCACCATTATTACCTGCATTAGGATAAGGAGGAATATCTGGACCTGCGAAAGTCGTGTAAAAACCATCCATATTGGTAGGATTTATATAGGTATAACTATCAATAAGGTCGCAAGAAGTGGTACCTGTAATCTCTAACAAGGCGGTTCTTGCAGCAGTATTACTAAAGTGTCCGGTGCTACCAGTACCATCATCTTGTAGAACGTAGAGCGTGCCCGCTGCGCTACAGAGACTAGTAAAATCAAGAGGTGTAGAATTCGCCGCTGAGGTAACTATAACTGTCCCATTAGGAGGAATCGTTGCTGTTTCATCCACAAAAACACAACATGGACAAGTCCAACCACCCGGAGGAGCTGCAGTTGTATTAAAATCATCATAATCACTTCCAGAAGGAGTATCAATCAAAATCCCTGAGACAGGTAATGGCTCAGCTCCGTTAACAAGAACAACAAATTCGTTTGGTCCTTCAGGAGAACCACAAGCGTCTGATAAAATACCATAAATTTGAGGGCAAGCAAAAGTTGGTAAAGAAGGACTTGCGGCTGGTGGTGAACCTGGAGGAAGTCCTGTACCAGGAGCTGGCGCGGCCTCATCAGAAATACAAACTTCTACGGCTGTTTCTTCATTCGCAGCATCACCCGTAAAGTCTCCGGCAGGAACAGTAAAACAACCATCAGCTGCAACGGCCGCATCATAAGTCGCATAAGTATAGGTACCCACAAGATTTCCCGCTGCACTACCACCTACGTAAACTTCAAACATAGTCGAAGCTCCTACCCCAGTTCTATCAAAAGAGATACAGATCGTATATGCATTATCCGTTCCCGTACACTCTTGCGTAGTCGATACGTTGCTAATTTCACAAGGAACAAAAACCTCTGTTGCATCTTCAGCCATCACTGCTATTCCTGAACTACATCCTTCTGCATTTACCATTATTATATTTGTAAATGACATCATTACATTTGGAACCGTGCAAGTATAGTTAAGTATTTCTCCTGGATCCCAGACAGCATCCATATTCCCTGAGGCCATAATAAGTGCAGCGATTTCAGCCGGAGTCATGACACAATCAGCTCCGTTTGGATCAGTAATAACAAGATTGCATAAACTTTCTGTTCCACTGTTAGTTATGGAGATAGAGAAAGTTGCAGTAGCGCCATCTAGGACCGTTTGCAAATCATCCAAATCATCATTGTCATCTTTATCAACGGCTATTTGAGGTTCGACACAAACTAAATCTACCATATCAGAACAAGGAATACAATCTCCTGTACCAGGAGTAGGAGGATCAGCAAACAAAAATGTACTAGGAGTAGTATTGGAAAAATATTGTGAATTTCCATCGTCATCTCCACCATCTCCATCATCATAAGTGACCGAAGCTGTAATAGGTGGAACATTACAAGTTGCATTGCTACTTAGTTCAACTGTTTCACTTGTATTAGTTAATGTACCAGACCATATATGTGTTGATCCTGACAAGTCGTAGCTATTGCTAGTACTACTTTGACAATTAGCGGTTGTTCCATTAGAGACATATATAAAAGCTCCTGAAGCCAACATAGTACCTGGAGGGAAAGTATAACTTACCCCGTTAGACAAACTCCATCCACCTATATCTATCGTATTACTATATCCATTAAAGATTTCTACATATTCACATCCTGAATCATTTCCATCAGGGTTATACATTATTTCTGTAATAAATACACCTGGGGTAGTGGCGGCTACTTCAAACGTCGACGTACACATCGCTACTCCAAAGTCCCCCGTCGCTATATATTCAAAGCTTAAACTTATTGCTTCTCCACACACAAACGCCGGTAAGGCTGGTAGACTTGCTAGATTATCACTCGCATTACAGCCATCCATAAAACTAAAGCCCGTTGACCACGTCGCGTAGGCGGCGGCTATATCGACTTCCGTCGCACACGAGCCTAAAATTACATCCGTTGGACAGCTTACACTTAATGGGGTTACTGCTGGTACACTAACTAAGGCAGTCCAACCACCTTCCTCGACAGAATCATCAGAAGTAAACTCAACAGTTAGACATCCTGTAGCATCCGTTGATGTAAAGATATTATTAGCCGGAGCAACATCATTGGTACCATTTATGTCATTTGGGCCACCTTCTATAGCTCCACCATCATCTCCATCACCTGAAGAACCCAAAAAACAAGATGGAAATCCATCTTCTCCACATCCACTGAAAATTTGAGGAGCAGCGGTGCTATTTCCATCATAAATGTTAATAAAATCCCAACATACAGGAGTATCGCTGGCTTCTACATCTACCTCTAAAAACTCTAATGTCACAAACTGACATGATACGTCTGGACATAAAAAAACTGAAGCATTTGAATTACTTTCATATTCTCCTCCAAAAAGACCATCGCAGTCTTCTCCACCATTATCATAATAATTAACCGCAGGAGCTCCTGCGACTATTGTAAATGCTGCATCCGTTGTAATAGGATGTATGATGTCTTGACTCTGCGTCATTCCTATAAAAAGGAAAAGACAACAAATCGTCGAAAAGAATTTTGTAAATTTATTACTCATTGGTAGTAAAATTTTGGCGTAGTTGACTGAAATACTAATTACAATGGAGATATATTATATTCAGAACTTGAACTTATTGCTTCTCTACATACAAAGGCCGGTAACGAGGGTATACTTCCTCTATCAAACCCAGTTTCTGTATTAAAAGCAGTACCCCTATCATCTCCTCCCTGGATTGTAGATACACCAGTAAAGAGATTACCAAGAATAAAAAAGAAGACAAGTAAAAATCCTTTGAAGGGAATTCCTCTCAATAAGGAAAGCGGAAAATTCTGTGTTGGGTTATTCATAATTGTGTTAGATACAAAATAATAATTTATATACAATTCATAGAAGTCAAGCCTTTGTACAGGACAAGGCTTAGCATGTCAAGTACAAAGAACAATTCATTTGGTGGTATAGAAGGTCTAATAGTGAAGAGGCACAATAAGAAAGTTACTGAGCCTTTTAAGAAAGGTTTTTGGATCTAAACGATGACTTAAAACTAATAAAATAAAAATAAAATACTCTGTCACATATCAAGTATTTGTAATTTTTTATATTTAGCGATGAAGTTATGAAAAAAAACACATTAAAAAAAACAGCTTACTGTTTGCAGAAATTATTCTTTATTAGTAAATTGTTCAATAGTTAAAATCTATTGTTTATGATTTCGAAATTCAAAAATCTACTGGAAAAACGAGCCTTTGGGGTTTGTAGTTATTTGGGACGAAAGATGGGTATTGCTTCTGCTAGAGTAAGAATTTATTTTATTTATATTTCTTTTGTAGCATTGGGCTCTCCGATCATTTTTTACCTCTTTGTAGCTTTTTGGTTAAATGTAAGAGATTATATCCGCCGAAAACGCAATATGCTTTGGGAGTAATTTCGGAGGTTATTAAAACTCAGATATTTTATTAGAATTCATGACTTCTCAAACCAGTCTCTCTGATTTCGCTGTTCCTTCATCTAAGACATTGTCATTTTGCCATCCCATCCATCCGCTTTAGTTCGCTTCGCTCATGAATCTCCTTCATCGATTTCGCGGTTCTCTCTCTTATTGGGTAAAAATATATTGAATAATATTAGCCCCCATCTGTAACGCTTTCTGTCGTAACGCTTCTGGATCTTTATGTACTGGTTGATCTTCCCAACCATCACCTAAATCAGATTCGTAGCTATAAAAACAAACCAATCGACCTTCCCAAAGCAACCCAAATCCCTGAGGGGGTTTGTCATCGTGTTTATGGATTTTTGGTAATCCATTTTTAAATTGGAATCGCTGGCGATATATTTCATGTTCGAAAGGTAATTCCACAAACTCTAATTCGGGGAATACTTCTTTCATAGCTGTTCGGATATATGGGTCCATTCCATAGTTATCGTCAATATGTAAAAAGCCACCGCCTAATAAATAATTTCTTAGATTTTCAGCGTCCGAAGAAGAAAACACGACATTACCATGTCCTGTCATGTGAACAAAAGCATAATTGTATAAGTCTGCACTACCTACCTCTACTGTTTCAAAATCTGTATCAAAATTCGTTTGCAAATTGGTATTACAAAAACTAGCTAAGTTGGGTAAAGACGTTGGATTGGCGTACCAATCTCCGCCTCCGTTATATTTGAGTAATGCCATTTTTAAAGGTGCTTCTGTAGGAGGCGGTCCTACCACAAATGCAGTAAACAGAGAAAGAAAACAAAATAACCCAATTATATTTTTCATGTAATACTTTTTTATTTTCCACTGAATTTAGACTTGGCCAACAAGTTTACAGTATGACAAGCGACTATTCCTGCTGTTTCGGTTCGTAACCGGCTCGCTCCAAGACTAATAGGAGCATACCCATTTTTTAAACTCTGCTTAATTTCCACTGGAGAAAAATCTCCTTCTGGGCCAATTAGAATAATAACGTCTCGATCCGCTTGGTATTTTTCCATCAAATGAACCTCGTTGTCTTTTTCACAATGGGCGATAAACTTTTGAGACGATCCAATTACTTCTTTTTTTAAAAACACCCCTAGTTTAATCATGGGATGTAACTGCGGCAATATCGTATTTTTTGATTGTTTGGCTGCCGCCAGAATAATTTTTTCGAGCCTTGCAGGCTTTACTACTTTGCGTTCAGAGCGTTGACATAAAATCGGGGTAATTTCATCGATACCGATCTCGGTGGCTTTTTCTAAAAACCATTCAAAACGACTGATATTCTTAGTAGGTGCCACCGCTAAATGAAGTTTGGCCGCTCGATGGATATACGTTTTTTGTTGAGATAAGATGCGTAAGCTGACTTTATTTTTCGTGGCTTCGATAATACAAGCCCGATAATTTCCACCTAACCCATCCATCAAGTTTATTTCGTCTCCTACCCGATGACGCAAAACTTGTACACAGTGTTTGGCTTCTTCACCAGCCAGAAAGGCCATTTGATCTTCGATATGAGTCGTGTAAAATAGCTGCATTTAGGGCAAAAATATCATAATTTTAGGAGAGGTTACACAAAGTTTGAAGACAGAACGGTGTTACACCTCCCCAAATTGACCTGCAAGAAATCTAGCAGATTGAAAAATCGGTCGTTTAAGTGTAAATTTGTGAGAATTTACAACATCTTGTATGGAATTCAGTTTACTATTTATATCTCTACAAGATAAAGGCTCGTTTGAGTAGCGTCACAAATATAATTATTCAATAAAATAGCATATGGAATATTTGATCATGATTGGCCAGTTGATGCTGAGTTTGTCCATTTTGATTGTTTTACACGAAATGGGGCATTTTTTCCCTGCTCGTTGGTTTAATACCCGTGTTGAGAAATTTTACTTGTTTTTCGATCCTTATTTTGAATTATTTAAATATAAAAGAGGAGATACCGAATATGGAATTGGTTGGTTACCGCTGGGTGGCTATGTTAAGATATCCGGGATGATTGACGAGAGTATGGATAAAGAACAAATGAAAAAACCACCTCAACCTTGGGAATTTCGATCCAAACCAGCTTGGCAACGTTTAATTATTATGCTTGGAGGGGTAACGGTTAATTTTATTCTTGGTTTTTTGATTTACGCCATGGTTCTTTTTGTGTGGGGAGAAGAATATTTGCCAAATACCAATGCCGAATTTGGAATTCACACTGACTCACTAGGTCTAGAAATGGGACTTCGAAATGGAGATAAAATCCTGAGTGTCAATGGTAAACTCATGACCAAGTTTAGCGATCGTTTCTTACTTACAGAAGTAGTTTTTAATGAAGCACGAAAAATGACTGTGAACCGAGATGGCAGCAAATTGACCTTGCCTATCGAAGAAAAATGGGTTTCCGAGTTGACGAGTTATAAAAATAAAAATGAACGACTCTTTACAACACGACTTCCTTTTGTAGTCCAGGGAGTTCCTGAAGAAGGAGAAAGTCCAGGACGAGAAGCTGGCATTAAGGTCAATGATAAAATTCTAGCAGTCAACAATCAACCCACTCCGTATTTCGATCAATTCGTGGCCGTTGCTAAAGAAAATAAGAGTAAGGAAGTCATGATTACGCTGGAGCGAGAAAACCAGAAAATGGAAATCCCAGTTACACTGACTAAAAATGGAACCATCGGTTTATATCGGCATAATTTCCCCCATTTTTTTGATACCGAAAGACAAGATTACTCCCTGATGGAATCGTTTCCGGCAGGTTTTAAAAAGGGATGGAATTTTATCACTTCTCAGTTTAAAGCCTACGGACAAATGTTCAAAGGCAAAATCAAGGTAACTGAAAGTCTAGGTGGATTCGGGTCCATTGGAACCCTTTTTGGAAAAGAATGGATCTGGGAACGATTTTGGGAACTAACCGCAGCGCTCTCTCTCATTCTTGCTATTATGAATCTGCTACCTATTCCCGCCCTCGATGGCGGACACGTAATGTTTTTACTTTACGAAGTAGTTTCTGGGCGGAAACCCAGTGATCGATTTATGGAAATTGCTACCGTAATTGGTTTTGTCATCGTGATCGCACTAGTATTACTCGCCAATGGCTTGGATCTATTACGGCTACTTGGATTTTTTAAGTAACAGCTGGTATAGTTATTTTATACGCTAACTCAGGTAGAATAAGTATATAGTTAAGAGCTTGTCTAAATAAACAGTCTTATGTTGTGACAAACATAAGACTGTTTCATTTAAAATAACATTTTCCTGAACCTAATAGCAGGAGGATTTACTAAATAATTGTCTATATTTGCCCAACCTATCCATAGATAACGCATGCACTTAAATTTTTAGGGCTCACCCATAATTTTACGCTTAAACACTAGTTTTCCCAAAGACTTTTTTCCTAAGAGTATGTCTAAATTTATTATAGACAAGCTCCAAAATTACTTGAGAAATGAGAAAATATATTTACTTTCTTTTGGTGTGTTTATGTCCGGTATTTTCCGCCACAGCACAAGTTACCTATACTGCCAATGATACCGTA
>CAZYAC010000256.1:0-1256 GCA_964645475.1 uncultured Saprospiraceae bacterium
TTGATAAATACCTAGCACCGTATCGGTATTACCACAATCAATCACTAAAATCATTCGTGTTTATTTTATCGTTTTTTGCTAAACATTTTTTAGCTTTAAAGAATTTCGATATTTGAAATTAAAACTAGTACTAAAGGTTTGTTGTAAAAATAGATAACTATGTCGAATACTCCATCAGAAATTCAGGTCTTTCCTATTAATAAAGTAAGAGCGGCTTTTCCGGCTTTGTCAAGAATACACAAAAATAAGTCATTGGTTTATTTGGATGGTCCGGCAGGTTCGCAAGTACCAAAGACAGTCATTTCGGCGATTAGTAGATACTACGAACAATCCAATGCCAATAGTCATGGACATTTTATCACGAGCCAAGAAACGGATCAGATAATTGATCAAACCAGAGAAAAAATAGCCAGTTTTTTAGGGGCGGAAGGGCCTAGAACGATTTCTTTTGGCTCTAATATGACCACCCTTAATTTTGCACTGGCCCGTTCTATAGGGCGTTATTTTCAGGCAGGAGACGAGATTATTATTACACAGTTGGATCACGAAGCTAATCGAGGACCCTGGCTTTCGCTACGGGAGAATGGCATTATCGTGCGGGAAATACGATTACAAGAAAACGGTACTTTGGATTATGATCATTTTGAATCCTTACTAAATGAAAAAACGAGATTGGTGGCAATTGGTTATTCATCCAATATTTTGGGAACCGTCAACCAGCTTGCTAAAGTGCGTAAAATGACCTATCAGTATGGTGCTTGGATGCTGGTAGATGCCGTACATTATGCACCCCATTTTTCGTTGGATGTACAAGCGCTGGGTTGTGATTTTTTGCTCTGCTCCGCTTATAAATTTTATGGGCCCCACGTTGGATTTTTATATGCCCGGCCTGGACTGCTAGATCAATTACCCACAGACCGTCTCCGCACCCAATATCAACAAGCACCCCATTCCATCGAAACAGGTACTTTTAATCATGCGGCGCTCGCCGGCGTCTGCGCAGCTATTGATTTTATCGCAAGTTTAGGAGAAGGAAAAAACCTCCGGGAGCAATTAGTCAATGCCATGAACGCTATTCAAATAAAAGAACATCAATTAGCTGAAAGGTTATATGAAGGATTGAAAAAAATAAAACACCTGGAAATACAAGGCCCCAGTTTTTATCAGAAACACCGAGCACCAACCATCTCCTTCTTACATAAAGAAAAAACCGCTTCTACCGTTTGTCAAGAATTAGCCGATCATGGAATTTGTGC
>CAZYAC010000256.1:1356-7657 GCA_964645475.1 uncultured Saprospiraceae bacterium
CTATTTAAAAGACCAGTCATACTTATTAATCCCCTTGATGGCTTCTGTTAGCAATGCAATCGTAGCCAAAATATCTTTTTTGTTAGCCATTTCAATAGTCTGATGCATGTTACGTAAAGGAATAGAAATTGCTCCGGCGATAGAACCATTTTTTCCATAGCGCTGCACCCCAGCCGTATCTGTTCCGCCGGCAGGAAGCACCTCCGGTTGCCATTTAATCTTTTTCTTATCTCCTAATTTTTTTAAATAATCCACCATACGGTAATCGCAGATGGTAGAACCATCTTTGATTTTAATGGCTGTTCCCATACCTAGCTTCGTGATTTTTTCGTGTCCTTGAGCACCCGGAACATCAAATGCGATGGTAACATCTAGCCCAAAACCGAAGTCTGGATTAATTCGATGAGCAGCGGAAATGGCGCCCCGCAAACCGACCTCTTCCTGAACGGTAAATACTGCGTATAAGTCGTAAGGGATTTTACGACCTTTTAATTTTTTAAGTGTTTCTAATAAAATATAAACAGACAAGCGGTTGTCCATAGATTTAGAATTGATACAATCGCCCATTTCGATCAGTTCTCGCTCACGAGTAACAGAATTTCCGATCGACACAATTTTTTTTACTTCTTTGGCAGGACGCCCAGTATCAATATAATATTCAGAAATAGGAATTGGTTTACCTCTTTCTTCTGTGGACATCAGGTGAATAGGTTTGCAACCCATCACGCCAATAATATCTTTAGTACCGTGCACAATTACCCGTTGGGAAGTCAACGTCTTAGGATCAAACCCGCCCAGTGGTTGAAAGCGAATAAATCCTTCATCATCAATATGACTTACCATAAATCCGATTTCGTCCATATGTGCAGCCACCATCACTCTTTTGTCTTCTGTCCCTTTCTTTACAGCAATGACACTACCCATCGCATCCGTATAAACTTCGTCGGCTAGTCCTTTTAGTTCATTGAGTACGAGTTCGCGGATTTTTTGCTCAAACCCAGGAGCACCGGGCGTTTCGCAGATTTTTTTTAATAGTTTTATGTCAACCATGAAATAGGTAATTTTTTTTTTGCAAAGATAGGTTTTCTATAGTGAAAAAGAAAAGGTGCGTTTTTAGATATTTTTTCTACCAACATTCTACCCTCATTCTTGTTAAATTTACATTTTAAATTCTTTACAAGTTTTTTACAAAAACAAATTAATGACCGCACATATTTTAACGATAGGAGATGAGATTCTGATAGGCCAAATCATTGATAGCAATTCTGCTTGGATGGCCGAACAACTCAATTTACAAGGCATTCGGGTTACTAAAATAATTTCCATCAGTGATACGGCGGAAGCGATTCGGGAAGCGTTAGATGATTCCTTTGCCAAGACGGATTTGATTTTGATGACTGGTGGATTAGGCCCAACCAAAGATGATATTACCAAAAAGACTTTAGCCGAATATTACGGAGTAGGCCTGTCTTTTCATGAAGAATCCTTTGAACGATTGAGTAAACTGTTTGCTCGATGGGGAAGAGCAACCACTCCAGCACATCGCGAACAGTGCCATATGCCAGATAACGCGAAAATTTTAACGAATAAAGCGGGGACTGCTCCAGGTATGTGGTTTGCCAAAGAAGGAAAAATAGCAGTATCCATGCCGGGTGTTCCTTATGAGATGAAGTATCTAATGGAGCATGAAGTACTCCCGTTGATTGCTTCCACCTTTCCGGGAAAACCAATTACCCACCGTACCATACTGACGATTGGAGAGGGAGAATCTAGAATTGCCCATCGAATAAAGGATATCGAAGAAAACTTACCAGCTCACATCAAGCTAGCCTATCTTCCGAATTTAGGACAAGTACGCTTGCGGTTATCGGCTACTGGAGATAATTTAGGGGAACTAAAAAAAGAATTAGATACACAAGTTGGGCTAGTCGAAGCCCGGATTCCCGAGTTTGTTTTTGGTTATGAAAAAGACACCATTGAAAATGTGATGGGAGCGTTATTAATAAAAAATAAAAAAACAATCGCCACGGCAGAGAGTTGTACAGGAGGATTAGTGGCTCACCGTATTACGAGCATCCCTGGATCTTCGGCTTATTACGAGGGGAGCGTAATTGCTTATAGCTACAAACTCAAAGAAAAACTATTAAATGTTTCACCCGAAACGCTTAAAACTCATGGCGCTGTGAGCGAACAAACAGTAAAAGCGATGTTGGAGGGATTATTAGAAAGACTAGGAACTGATATTGGTATCGCGATTTCTGGAATTGCTGGCCCAGGAGGAGGAACTCCCGAAAAACCAGTGGGAACGATCTGGATTGCTGTAGGCGATAAGCATAAGACAAATACACTAAGACTACAATTGGGAAAAAGTCGTTCTAATAACATAAAATATACCGCGACTAAGGCATTGGATATGGTTAGGCATTTTCTTTTGAAACACGTCTAGAATTTAGGCACCAAAGCGAGTTAATCTAGTGGTCTTATAAATAATATTATTATTTGTTTATTTTTGTGGTGAAAATACAACCAAATTAATTGAAGTTATTTCAAGTTATATCCTAAGTTTGAGGATAAGTGCTTGATTTTCAATATCTTCCTATCGGTAGACAAGTATTGAGATTCAATGACTTAACCATGGAATCAAATTTGAAAAAACTTCATCAAGATCAAATTACAGTACAATGGCTAAGGTAGAATTGGTAATGCCCAAGATGGGAGAAAGTATAATGGAAGCTACTATCCTAAAGTGGCATAAGCAGGTGGGTGATCAAGTAGAGATGGACGAAACAATTTTGGAAATTGCTACCGATAAGGTAGACACGGAAATTCCGGCACCCATAGCTGGAACTGTTTTGGAAATTCTACATCAGGTGGATGAAGTAGTCGAGATTGGAAAAGTTATCGCTATTATCGGTACGGAAGCGACCGCTGATACTGCTCCTTCTCCTACCGTTAAAGATGCTCCTGCAGCGGTCAACGGACATCCGGCTAAGTCTACTAATCCTTCGCCAAAAGCGACACCAGCTACCACTAGTACCAGTACAACGCCAGCTAAAAAATTAGCTACTACTAATACGAATAACGGAACTCGCTTTTATTCACCATTAGTAAAAAATATTGCTAAACAGGAAAATGTAGCGATTGCTGAACTCGAAAATATCAATGGTTCTGGTAAGGATGGACGGGTAACCAAAAAAGATATGCTACAATACTTAGAAAATCGCCAGCAATCTACTCAACAAACTTCTGCTCCAACCAGTATCAGTGCACCTGTTACCCATAGCAATGGTACTGCCAATATACAAAGTGGAGGAGATACGGAAATTATTGAGATGGATCGAATGCGAAGATTGATTGCTGACCACATGGTCAACAGTAAGCATACTTCTCCCCACGTGACCTCTTTTGTAGAAGCAGATGTAACTAATCTAGTAAACTGGCGTAATCGAGTTAAAGGGCCTTTTCAAAAGAAATACGGTGAAAAAATTACTTTTACTCCGATCTTTGTAGAAGCGGTTGCTAAAGCGATTGGTGATTATCCAATGATTAATGTATCCGTAAATGGAAATCAAATTATTCGTAAAAAATCAATCAATGTTGGGATGGCCACTGCCCTTCCTTCTGGAAATCTGATTGTTCCGGTAATCAAAAATGCCAATCGACTCAACTTACTGGGGCTTGCTCAGTCGGTAAATGATTTAGCCAACCGAGCACGAAATAATAAACTTAAACCAGAAGATGTACAAGATGGAACTTTTACATTAACCAACGTGGGCACCTTCGGTAATGTGATGGGTACGCCGATTATTAATCAACCACAAGTAGCCATCATGGCTGCGGGCGCCATTCGCAAAAAACCAGCAGTAATGGAAACGGAATACGGTGATGTAATCGCCATTCGACAAATGATGTTTCTATCCTTATCCTATGATCACCGGGTAGTGGATGGATTCCTTGGCGGCTCTTTTTTACGAAAAGTAGCTGATTATCTAGAAGAATTTGATGATCAGCAGACGATTTAGATTTTTGGTGAAAAGACGCTTCTATTTTTAACCATGACTTTATGAAAAGTAAATTGTTGTTTCTACTTGTATTTTTTTTGTTTAATGTGTCGCCTGCACAGGCACAAAAGTCTGCGAAAAAATTAAAGATATCCGCCGAAAATTATTATAAGCGCCATAAGTATGCGGAGGCCTATAATCTTTTTTCTAAGTATACACGGCTGAAAAATCCCGATGCTGCCACAATGTTAAAAATTGGAATTTCTGCCTATCATGCCAATCGCCTAACGGAAGCAATCCGGTATTTTGAATCGATCATTAATAACGAGAAAAAACCTGACCAGTCCGTTTATTACGCTTTGGCTCGTGCTTATCACCAACAGCGAAAATTTAAAGACGCTATTCGTCATTATAAAAAATATCTGGAAACCACTAAATTTGATGATCGCCGTCGAGAACATGTAAAAGATAATATTTTACGGTGCGCCAGTGGCTTAAATTTATCTTATGTAGACGAGCAGGCAGTAGTAGAAAATATGGGGACTAAGGTGAATTCAGAGGCAGATGATTTTGGACCAGTACTTAGTCCTAATTATAATAATAAACTTTATTTTTCCTCTAACCGGGAAGGAAGTATAGGAGGTAAAAGGAATGCAGAGGGATATCCGGATGAGCAGTACGGCAATTATAGTTCAGATATATATTCTACCATTATTATCAATGGTGAATGGAATTCTACCACCCCATTACCTTCCTTAATCAATAGTGTTCGCAACGAAGTATTATTGGATTTCAATGATGACGGTCAGGTTTTATTTTTCTATAAAGGATTAAAATTGAGTGGTGGTGAAGCGCTAGTTGATTCATTTAGCACAGAAGATAAAAATGAATTATATGCTCCTAAAATGGATACGCCAATGGTCGCTGGAAAAGGCGATGAATCTCCCTATTTTTTCAATGATTCAACCATGCTTTTCTGTAGTAATCGAGAAGGTGGCCTAGGAGGAAAAGATATTTATGTTAGCACACGAAAGAATGGATACTGGACGGTTCCTAAAAATCTTGGAACAAATATCAACAGTCACTACGATGAAGTAAGTCCATTTTTATCGATGGATGGAAGAACGTTGTATTTTAGTAGTAATCGAACAGAAAGCATCGGTGGTATGGACATTTACCGAGCCCGTTACAACGATGGAAAGCAAGCATGGGAAACGCCGGAGAATATGGCTTGGCCAGTTAATTCGTCTGCCGATGACCGAGACTTCCGCCTGTCACCCAATGGTTTGGAAGGATATTTTTCTTCAGATCGAAAATCAGGTAACGGAGGTTTTGATCTATATACAGCCTATTTCAAAAGCCAGTTATTCGAACAGTCAGTTACCTCCAATCCTTTGGTGTTTACCATGGTGCCTGCCTATCGTCAGCAACAACAAAGCACCGGAGTGGTCTTTGAATCTTCTGAAAATTTTCCAACCAAGTCTTATCCATCTACCGTAAACTTTCCCGAATCTGCTACTAAATTAGTAGAGATAAATCCAATCAATTATCGTAATGACGATGATATATTAAGCACAGATAATCTAGAAAAGATTAACGAGGTAGTACGTATAATGAACGAATATCCACAGCTAAAAGTCATGTTAACTGCCCATTCGGATGGTAATGATCCTGCGGAATTCGATTTATTTTTCTCGATCAAAAGAGCCGAAAAAGCTGCAGCTTATTTACAAGGCAAAGGCATCAATGCTTCTAATATTCACCTCAAAGGAATGGGGGCTGTAAATCCTGCTGCCAAGCAACAAATGGAAGGAGGAACAAGCATAATGGCACAAAAAATAAATAAAAGAATTGATTTTGAAATATTTAATGCTGCCGGACTTCCCCTACAAATTGTCAACAAAGGACCTGTAGTCAGTAAATTTTTGGAGGATCAGCGTGGAATCATGTATAATCAGGCGATTAAAGGTCTTTCTTATAAAGTACAGATTGGTTCGTTGGCACAACGCTACAAAGGATCGATTCTACTGGAATATCGACAACCACTCATAGAATCGGTTTTTAATAATAAAAATTATAAATACTCTGTTGGGTTGTTCCAAAATTTCTACGGAGCAGAACAACTTCGTAAAGAGTTGGTGGCCAGAGGGTTAACCGACGCATTTGTAGTTCCTTATATCAATGGCGTAAGAGCTTCTCTAAGTGACTCTAAAATATATGCCGCCGCTTATCCGGATTTACTAAATTTTCTGGCACAAACCAAACAAGATTAGTTACCTTTGGGGCTTTTCTCAACAGAA
>CAZYAC010000257.1:0-7571 GCA_964645475.1 uncultured Saprospiraceae bacterium
CACCGATCCACAAAGTATCGCATTGCGCAGATACCTCAATGGCCTCGGGGAGCTTCATTTTTATACCTTCTGATTCGCGATTATTCTCAGATGCTCCAAATGGTGTCGACTATGCCAGCTGTAGATCGTAAGATTTTGAGTCAGATTAAGTTCCTTTTTCAAACCGGGATGAAAAAAGCGTTTCTCAAAATCATCTGTAGACATATTTTTTAAGCAACTCGTCCAGCGATGGTGAATACCTGCTAACATTTGTAAGGAGGGAGCAGGATTATGATTATTTCCATCGGGTAATTCCGCCCAAGCAGTTTCGTCATAAGGTTTTACGGTGGGGACGTTTTCAGTTAGCGCTAGCTTAAAACGAATATAAGCATTGGCGTGGCTATCAGCCATATGATGTATTACCTGAGCGCCCGTCCATCCATCGGGACGATATATTTTATGAAACATTTCTGGTGACCAATCTTTGGTAAGTTCGTTGATCTGCTGCGGGAGTGTTTGAATATCTTCTATCCAACTAGGAATATGTTTGGGATCTGCGGGACCGCCAAAAATAAATTTCCCGATAGGGTAGCGTAAGGAATCTATCATGATTTATAATAAGTATGGTTTACAAATTAGTTGAGTTAATAAAGGATCTTAAACTTTTTATTTATTCAATGCAAGATGCACCTTTTCTGCCAGTCCGGCGGAAGTACTGCTTGACATCCTGATCTGTTTAACGGGGCCATCCCAAGTATCTGCCTTGGCGGCCCAAACGTGAAAGTGTGCATTAGTATCTTGAGTACAGTAGACGCCAAGCGGCATATGACAACCACCTTCGGCAAGTTTAAGAACCATTCGTTCTACATTGGTCGTGGCGGAAACTTCTCGATGATGTAATTTTTTTAGTAACTGACGGGTAGGACGATCATTGCGATTGGTTTGCCATGCGAGAACTCCTTGTGCAGGAGCCGGAACAAATTCTTTCGGATTCATTTTATAAATTACAAAATCGGTTAAATCCAATTCTATCCGAGTTAGTCCCGCAGCAGCAAGCAGGATCGCGTCAAATTCTCCGTTCTTTAGTTTCTCTAATCTGGTTGGAACATTACCGCGAATATCTTTGAGCGTTACGTCCGGACGGAAATGTGCAAACTGCGCTTTTCGGCGGGCAGAAGAGGTACCGACAACCGGATTTTCTTTTAAGTTAAAAATTTGATTTGGATCGGTGTGTTGTTTATTCATTACTAACCAATCGGCGGGATCAGCCCGATAAGAAACCGCTGTAATGGCCAATCCTTCGGGAGCCTGAGTAGGAAGATCTTTCATGGAGTGTACCGCCATATCGATATCACCACGGAGCAGTGAATCTTCAATTTCTTTTGTGAAAAACCCCTTTCCCTCTAGTTTATCAAATCCAAGATGCTGGATTTTGTCCCCTTGTGTTTTGATGATAACCAACTCTGCGTTTACCCCAATCTCTGCTAGGGCTGCCTTGGTATAGTTTGCCTGCCATAGGGCCAATTTGCTGCCTCTGGTTCCAATTCGGATATTTTGTATTTTTGCCTCCAATTTAAGGTTGTTTGTTTTATTATGAAGTCACCCAGTAATGGCCGCAAAGATAGACAAATAGCAGTGAGGATAAACTTTCCGGTATCTTAAAATACCTTGGGGGACAATTTTTACGTTATAATTACCGTTGGGCGTGCTGCCTAACAAAACGAGAACCACATTTGAACAGCTTTTTCTACTTGCTAGGTGTAAAAAACCAGCGGATTCAGCTGTAAACGACCCGATTACTTTAAGTTTTTGTAAAAAAACGAGGTATTCAAAAAATTACGCCTAAAGACAATGCAGATTTCAGCAACTGAACTGAGCCAGCTACTCGAAGGAACCGTAGAGGGTAATCCCGATGTTACCGTTAGTGGCCCAAGTAAGATTGAAGAAGGAACTCCGGGAACGATCAGCTTCTTGGCCAACCCTAAATATGAATCTTATGCCTATCAAACGCAGGCTTCCATCTTACTAGTTTCCAAAAATTTCCAACCTAGTCATCCCATTGCAGCCACTTTAATCAGAGTGGAGAATGTATATGCCGCTGTTGCTTTTTTACTCGAAAAATTTGACCAGGGCCATCAACCTACTGGTGGAGTTGCTACACAAGCAGCTATCCATGAGGATGTAAAATTGGGGGATAATACCTCAGTCGGTATCTATTCGGTCATCGAATCTGGTGTTTCGATCGGTTCGGATACAATTGTTTACCCACAGGTCTATATTGGAAAGGACGTAAAAATTGGCAAAAATGTCGTTTTATATCCAGGAGTTAAGATTTATCATGGTTGTGAAATAGGGGATAACTGTATTTTACATGCCAACGTTATTATAGGATCTGATGGTTTTGGTTTTTTACCTGATACCGACGGAAAATTTAAGAAAATACCCCAAATTGGTAATGTAATTCTAGAAAATAATGTGGAAATCGGAGCAAATACGGTGGTTGACCGTGCTACGATGGGCAGTACCGTCCTTAAAGTCGGTGTCAAACTAGATAATCTTATTCAGATAGCTCATAATGTGGAAATTGGAGAAAACACAGCCATTGCTGCTCAAGCAGGAGTCGCTGGAAGTACCAAAATCGGCAAAAATTGTCTAATTGGTGGTCAGGCAGGCTTTGTAGGGCATATAAAAATTGCCGATGGAAGTAAAGTTCAGGCACAAAGTGGGGTAGCGGCTTCCATCAAAGAACCAGGAAAGGCCGTTTATGGCTCTCCCGCTTTACCATATGGAGATTATTTAAAGGCTTATGCTGTTTTTAAACAATTACCCGCAATTAATCGCCAAATTCGGGCATTAGAGCGAGAAATCACTAAACTTAAAGGAAAGATTTCAAAGGATAAGGAACAATTATAAATTAGGCACTTTATTTTACCCAAAGCCTAACCAAAACCCTTATCTTTGGGGGATTTTTGACTTTAAGTAATTGATCAAAAATAATGATGAGGAATGATTGAGGCTAATTTTTAGCTCAGACGAGGCATGAGCGAGTGAAACTCGTGAACCGCTTGCGGACGGGATGCCAAGGGATAGCGAGCTATCACGAAGCTTTTTAACAGCCAGCTCCGAAGACTTTCGGAGAAGTATGAGGTAAATAAGAGTCCGTCATTACTTATTGATTAATTTGAACAATTACGGGAACAGATTAAACACTTTATGAAGCAGCATACATTAAGAGAGGAATTTACCGTCAACGGGGTAGGGCTACATACTGGAAAAGCCGTCAAAATGACGTTTAAACCAGCACCAGTAAACCACGGATATAAATTTCAGCGGGTGGATTTAGACGAAGCTCCAGTGATAAGTGCGGATGTGAATAAAGTGATTTCTACTAATAGAGGAACTACCTTGGGAACAGAAAAAGTACAGATTGGTACAGTAGAACATGTACTATCTGCCCTTCGAGGAATGGATTTGGATAATGTTTTAATAGAAATAGATGGGCCAGAATCTCCCATTATGGATGGTAGCTCGGCAGCTTTTGTCAAGGGAATTGTCAAAGCAGGATTGGAAGAACAAGAAGCAAAAAGAGAATATTTTGAAGTAACGGAGCCAATCGCTTACCGAGATGAAATCACTGGAACGGAATTATTAGCCCTTCCAGCTGATGATTATCAGGTGACGACCATGATAGATTTTAATTCACAGGTACTTGGACATCAGTACGCCTCCATGGAGTCATTTGAGGATTATCGAAAAGATATCGCTCCATGTCGTACTTTCGTTTTTTTACATGAATTAGAACATTTACTCAACCAAGATCTGATTAAAGGCGGCGATTTAGACAACGCCATCGTTATAGTGGATAGAGTGATGGAGCAGTCCGAATTGGATGCCCTTGCTAAACGACTCAAAAAGCCGAGCATTAAAGTAGAAAAGGAAGGAATTCTAAATACCTTGGATCTCCACTTTGAAAATGAACCCGCTCGACATAAATTATTGGATGTTGTTGGGGATCTAGCTTTGGTGGGAAAAGCGATTAAAGGAAAGATCGTAGCAACTAAGCCGGGACATACTGCCAACATAGAATTTGCTAAAATTCTAAAAAAAAGATGGCAAGAACAACGTAAGTTGCGTGGAAAACCCAAATACGATCCAGATGCGGAACCTTTGTACACCGTACAAGACATTCAAAAATATATCCCACACCGTCATCCTTTTGTATTGGTTGATAAAATAATTGAACTTTCGGAGCAACACGTAGTTGGTATAAAAAATGTAACCTTTAATGAAAGCTTTTTTCAAGGGCATTTTCCGGAAAATCCGGTTTTTCCTGGCGTTTTACAAATGGAAGCATTGGCTCAAACAGGTGGTATTCTTGCACTTTTTAATGTGGAAGACCCAACAAAATGGGACACTTATTTTTTAAAAATAGATAATTGTAAATTTAAAAATAAAGTAGTACCTGGAGATACCATGATCCTCAAGCTGGAATTACTTACCCCTATTAGAAGAGGAATTGTTCACATGCAGGGTACCACTTACGTTGGAAACAAAATTGTTTCTGAAGGAGAATTAACTGCTCAAATTATTAGAAAAAAAGAAGATGAATAGCGCATTAAGGCATATACATCCTAACGCTCAAATCGGGAATAACGTTAAACTAGGGCCTTTCGTCACCATCGAAGCGGACGTCGTAATTGGCGATAACTGCGAGATCGGTCCAAATGTTTGCATTCTCAATGGTACCCGGATGGGAGACAATTGTAAAGTTTTTCCTGGAGCGATCTTAGGTTCCATTCCACAAGACCTTAAATTTAAGGATGAAGACTCCAAACTGATTATCGGAAATAACGTGATCATCCGTGAGTACTGCACCCTTAATCGAGGAACCGCTTCTAACCTTGAAACTCGTATCGGTGACCATTGTCTCATTATGGCCTACGTTCATGTAGCCCACGATTGTGTCATCGGCGAACGATGTATTTTGGCCAATTGCGTTAATCTAGCCGGACACATTACCATCGGCGATAAATCTATTGTAGGCGGGCTTTGTGCCGTTCATCAATTTGTGAAGATCGGAACGCATGTCATGGTCGGTGGAGGTTCATTAGTGCGAAAAGATATACCACCGTTTATCAAAGCAGCACGAGAACCACTCTCTTACGTTGGCGTTAACTCTATCGGATTGCGACGACATAAATTTAGCAACGATCAAATTCATGATATTCAAGCCGTTTACCGGACGCTCTATATGAAAGGTTATAACACCAGCCAAGCGGTTGAAAAAATTATGGCCAGTCCTCATTCCACCCCTGAACGGGAAATGATCATTTCTTTTATCAAGAAGGCCAACCGGGGTATTATCGGCCTTCGACATGTAAATGGAAATCGCGCAAATGGAAATCGAACTGCGTGAAGTTGCTAAGCGATATCGCTTTGAATGGATATTCAAAAATATCAATTACCATTTTCAATCTCAACATCACTATGCCATTCTTGGTAATAACGGTACGGGAAAATCTACCTTCCTGAAAATCTTATCTGGACACCTTACTCCCTCTAAAGGAAAAATAAGCTTTACACATGATGGCCATGTTTTGGAAATCGAGCAAGTCTACCAACAGGTGGCATACGCAGCTCCCTATATTGATCTGATTGAGGAATTTACCCTCAAAGAAGCAATTGACTTTCATCAAAAATTTAAACCTTTTCAAGCCGGACTTGATACAGATAAATTGATTGGATTACTCGGATTCCAAAAGTCGATAGACAAAGAAGTAAAATTCTTTTCCAGTGGGATGAAACAACGACTTAAGTTGGCACTAGCGATTGGAAGTAAAACGGAGATACTTTTATTGGACGAACCAACCACCAATCTTGATCAGCAGGGAATGGAATGGTATCAGCAATTACTAAATAATTATTCTAATAATCGTCTGTTAATTATTGCCTCTAACGTGGAAGCGGATTATCAGCGTTGCGATCATTTTCTTAATATTATGGATTTTAAAAAATGAACGAAAACGCAGATTGGATAAAAGCTTGGAAAGGGCAGATAAAGGGACGTCGAAAAGACTATAAAGAATTAGTAAGACAACTAAAGAGAAAGCCAGTCAAAGCACTGTCGAATTTAGCGGATGAGGTTCATGAGGAGACCTTTAAAAAATACGATTGCCTGGATTGTGCGAATTGTTGTACGAATGTTCCACCGTTACTTAACCGGACTGATATTAATCGTATTGCCAAACATTTAGGGATGAAACCGGCTGCCTTTCGCAACAAATATATCCGTTATGATGAAGATGGTGACACGGTGATGAAAACCACGCCTTGTCCTTTTTTAAATACGGACCATACTTGTCAAGTTTACGAACATCGCCCGCGCGCTTGTCGCGAATATCCGCATACGCATGCGGCCCAATTTGCGTATCATCTGGATTTACACCTGGTTAATGCTAGGCATTGTCCAGCGGTATTTCATATTTTAGAACGGTTCGGTGAAATACTAAAGAAGGGGAAGTGATTTTTTGTTGAATCGTTGATTTGTTGAACTGTTGATTTGATTAGCTTGCTATAAAAAGTATATTTCCTCTATTGATACATTAGCCAACCTAAGAATCATACCTTTATAATATTCTCATTGTTGAATAATTGAGATAACCTATTTATGTTCAACAAATCAACAAATCAACAATCCTTACAACTCTTCTTTCAATTTTTCTAAAAAGCCCTTAATCTCCGTCAAAGATTTGACCATTTGGTTTTTCTTGATCAGACTATCTTTATTATTTTTAATTTCCTTTTTTGCGCCATCTAAGGTAAAACCACGCTCTTTTACTAAATGGTAAATAATTTTAAACTGGTCTAGATTTTTTTGGGTAAACCGACGATCGCCCTTACTATTTTTATGAGGTTTTAAAATATCAAACTCTGATTCCCAAAAACGGATCAGCGATTTGGACACGTCAAACATCTCGGATACTTCTCCAATAGAGTAGTATAATTTGGTGATTTCGTCGTCTTGCATGGACATAATAAGCAGATTTTAATGAAGCTGTATAAGCAGTTTGTTAGCTCAAAGTTAAGGAATCCGTGGCAGAATTAAAATTTTATGCGAACCAAGGGTTAAAACTGAATATTGAATATCCAATAAATCAATATTGAATAATGATTCTAAATCAATTTCAATAAAACCACTGTTACATAGACCTTTAGTATCATATTTTTATTCAATATTGGAAATTCGAGATTGGATATTCAATATTCATACCCCTATTTTTCCAAATGTTCCCGAAGCAGTTGCTGTAGTTTTTTAGGATCCGCTTTTCCCTTCGCATTTCGCATCACTTGTCCCATAAACATTTGCAATAAATTCTTTTTTCCGTTTTTATAAGCTTTCACTTTCTCTGGATATTTTGCCAGTACTTCGGTAATCAAACCTTCTAAAAAATCACCATCATCTGACTGAAAAAGATTCATTTCTTCCGCTAAATTTTTTACTGATTTCTCAGGTGCTGCGGCCATGGCAGGAAATAACTGCTGATTGGCAACCGTAATATTTACTTGGTTAGAGGTGGTTAATTCTATAAACT
>CAZYAC010000258.1:0-7555 GCA_964645475.1 uncultured Saprospiraceae bacterium
GTCTAACTATTGCCCTCTAGCTAGATAGTTCATTTTACCATTCTTCGAAATACATAAACCAACATTAATCCTAGACTACACATGATGATGCCATAGACACCGGCAGCAGCTGCCATTGCCGGGTTGTTGAGCATGGTAGGTGCGGTTGCTATAGCCATTCCCAAGACATTGTTTTGCATACCACTTTCAATTGAAATAGTAATCGATTGTGGCTTATTCAAATTGAGTAATCTAGCACTGATAAAACCGATTCCAAAGGTGATGATATTCAAACAAATTACACCCAAACCTGCTGCTTTTATAAAACCCCAAACAGAGCCTAATTCCGCTAATTTCATGACAATCAATCCTAGCGCAATCAACACAAACAAACCCGACCCCCAGGATAATACTTTTTTACTTTTTTGTGTAAACACCGGAAAACGATAATTAATAAACATGCCCAATGCTACTGGTAAAGCGGTCAATTTTAGGATATTGAGGATGGTCGTCCCAACAGGAAGCTGTATCGCTTGCCCCGCCTCTCCCATGATATACCATAACGAATAATTGATAATAAATGGAATCGTCAGAATGGTCAAAAGACTTGAAAAAGCGGTCAAGGTGATGGACAACGCCGTATCTCCTTTTGACAAATGAGAAATAACATTAGACGTCGCTCCGCCCGGACAGGCACTGACAATCATTAATCCCATCGCAATCTCAGGAGGCATTGGAATTAAGGTGACTAAGCATAAACCAACAATAGGAAGTAAAATAATCTGATTGCAAAGTCCTATCAACACAGATTTTGGAAATTGACCCACCCGTTTGAAATCCATGATCGTTAACGTCATTCCCATTCCTAACATGATTAGAAAAAGAAGTATTAAAAGTAATTGTGGGATAAGGGCTAAAAAGGATTCCATGTTTTTTATTTTAGGTCTTTTTTTTATGAAAGAACAGTCAATGAAAGTAGTTAACTTATTTAACTATTTTGTACTTTAGTGCTACTTTTTTTGACTAAGTATATGGATTTAGAATCGTTTCCATTTTCGTAAAATAAAATATTATGACCCGATACAAAGCACTTGCATTACAGGCGACTTGTCACGCAGTCAACAAAGCCAAAGATAGGGTTGAGGCAGAAGCCATCATGCTTGATACACTGGATCGATTGGATGCTCAAATTCGGGCAAGCAAAGCCTTCATTGGTCCAGACACAAAATTGGTTGTCTTGCCAGAATACTTTCTCAGTAGTTTTCCTTTGGGTGAATCTATTCCAGCATGGCGAGATAAAGCTTGTTTGGAAATCAATGGTAAAATATATGAACGAATGGGCGCCATTGCCCAAAAGCATGACCTCTTCTTATCTGGCAATGCTTATGAATTGGATCCAAATTTTCCAAAATTATATTTTCAAACTAGTTTTATTATCGATCCTTCTGGGGAAGTGATCTTACGATACCGGCGTTTGAATTCCATGTTTGCACCAACACCCCACGATGTTTGGGATAAATATTTGGAGGTTTATGGTTATGATGCCCTATTCCCTGTTGCCAAAACAGTCATTGGAAATCTGGCCTGTATTGCTTCTGAAGAAATCTTATATCCAGAGCTCGCCCGCTGTTTGATGATGAATGGGGCAGAAATATTTTTGCATTCCTCCTCTGAAGTTGGTAGCCCTATTATGACGCAAAAAAATATAGCCAAACTCGCCAGGTCTATTGAAAATATGGCGTATGTTGTTTCTGCCAACTCCGCTGGAATCGCAGATATCGCTATTCCATTTGCTTCGACAGATGGTGGTTCTAAAATAGTAAATTATGAAGGCCTTGTTTTGTCAGAAGCCAGTCCCGGAGAAAGTATTGTTGCTCATTCTACGATTGATTTGGAAGCCTTGCGTCATCATCGCAAACGGGTGGCCATGAGTAATTATATTGCTCGTCAACGTTTTGAATTGTATGCAGAAAGTTATTCCAAAAATAGCTTCTATCCTCCAAATACCATTTCTAAAAATCCCGATTTTACTAAAAAGGATTTCGTGGCAAATCAGATGAAAGTGATAAAAGACTTGTATAGTTCTTAGCTCGGCTTTAGCCAAAACAGCTATTGGCTGTTAGCTAGTGCGTTCCATGGTCAAATAAAATTGCTTTCATTTTTCCAATAAAAAAAGATAGTAGAAATAGTTTTTGAGTATCTTTTTCTTGTTTTTTCCTGTTCATTTTTTTGCAGAAAAAAAACGAAACAAAAAATCTGCCGCCTGTCGCATTTTTCGAACTCGGCACTTCTAATAAAAATTCAAAGCGAATAAACTCGCATGGAGTTTCTTTTTTTTCATTTTAATGTATTTATTATCAGTCATATATAAATTATTAAAATTTTTTCCAAGCTCACACAGTATTCGCTTTAAGATTTTTTATTAATGTACCGAATGGAAAAAAGCTCAAGGTCGGAGTCTTTCTAGAAAATTGATCCGGTTTGCGAATTAACAAATATAGCCATTGACTACTCGATAAAAAGCTGCTATTAAAAAAAAGATTTACACGTTAGAAATTCTCTGCGCCTCTGCGAACTCTGCGAGAAATAAACTTTTAGAAGCAGGCTCAACATTCAATATTTTAAGCTAGATATCATTACCATTTTCCTTAAGACTTTATCCCTAATCTTTCTCCTCCTGCATATGGTTAGAACTAAAATACCCAGATTCTATAAAAGTCCAGCCCGTTAATACCTTTCTAAGATTAATCCCTAACCTTTTTGATTCAGGATTGGTCCAAGTATAACTGATGGCCTTACTATTATAATCTATGTTTTCAAATGGTTCTTCGTAAATAGCTAATTTCATAATCGCAAGGGTCTTAGCGAAAATCAACTGAGTTAATTCAACAGTATATTCTCCTTTTTGACCATCCGGAAAAGTAAGTGGAATGATTCCTCCTTGGTCATGCAGCACGAGATCTCCCATTCGATATACTTCTTCTGGATTTTCTGGCGAGGGGTATTCTATCCAACCTGCAAAAAAGCGGCATTTGATCATCCGATAATCCCCAACCGAGTGATGGAAAATGCCCTCCTGTTGTCGGATCTTTAGAACCTTATTCTTTAAAATAAAAATACTATTTCCAGAAAGAGAAATACCGGAAATAGTGCCTTCTGTTAACGTCCAAGATAGCTTTTCTAGCACGTCACCTAATTGGTTAAGGTCATCGAAGGCTGGGACTGCGAAATGCTCAGAGTAAATGACATTTTCATTTTTATCTATAGAAAATCGAATAATTTGTTCGTCAATAATATGATCTACCTTTCTGTTTTCTGAATGAGACAATTTAAAGTAAACATCTTGTTGATTTCCGGGAGACAATTTTTTAAAAATACTATGGACTAACCGATGCTTTTCTGAAATCTCTACTCTGTGAATATCTTCTTCCGTATTTTCCTGCCAGCATTGCTGGAAATTATCGAACTCACCTTCTAAGTTGTCGGTAATATCTTGAAGTAGTTGTTCTGGATGCATGTTTTTCATTTTTAATCCTTTTTACCCATCCACTCAATCAGTTGTGCTTGTAAAAAAAACGGATCTAGATTTGGAGATGTTTCTCTAATATTCTCTACGGATCTGTTGGCTGATGTTTTATATAATTGTAGGTTTCTTAAGGTATGCCAGGCCTTGATAAGGTATAGTCCATTTTCATCAGGAATTAGTTTAGGTAAACCTGAAATAGCGCTTTGTTCTTTCTTTGCTTCCACTTGCTCCGGTTCACCAAAATCCGAAAAATGATAATTATCGTACTCTTCATTTTGATAAGTGTGTATGATGTTATTTTTCATGGCTTCAAATCGCTCTGCTGGGGTTACTGGTATTTTGACCTCGGTCAGATTAGAAGGCAAATCGAAAGCTACGAGTTGTTCGATATACGGTTTTAGAATACTGGCTTTCCAATGAAAAAGACTAGTGGGTACTTTTAAAAGTTGTACATTTTCTGCTTTCTCATGATCAAAAGCAGCTCGATAGGCCCAGTCGTATTTATCTCCAGCTTTAAAATAACTTAGCGCAAATTGGTGTAAGACTTTTGCAGGAGGAAAAGGCGTTTTGAGTCGATACTTTGATTCCGAAAAACACCAAGGAAAAAAAAGAAAGAGATCATGTACCATCGTCCAGACTGTCATCAAATGGCTTCCATCATATTTCGGACGAATGTCTGGGAAATAAGATTTTAGAATAGCGTTTCGTTGTTCCTCCTTAAAGTGTGCGGCATTATCCAAGTACAAATGTTGCACCTGTTTTGGAAAGGTTAAAGCATAGCGAATCCCTAATTGTGCTCCGGTGGCGGTACCATAAATCGCAAATTTACGCAAGCCCATTTTTTCAAAAAAGGGTTTTAAGTAATCGCAATACTCGGATAAATTTTCTGGTTTTTGATCCAATGAATCAGACTTACCATATCCTGGCGTGTCCAGTGCAATGACACTGTAGTAGGGCGCTAATAATTTTATAAACGGAACTAAGATTTCTGATGAGAATGGGGATGGATGAAGTAGGACTAACGGAGCTCCTTTCCCTGCCGTTAGGTAATGCACCTTCTTTTTGTTTACATAACAAAATCGAGAATTGATCATTTAATTTCTATTTTAAAATAAAAATAGTTAATTTAGTTAACTATTTTAAATTATCAACAGTTATTTGTTCTAACTTGCTATTCGGCTAAAGAAGTTCTTAAATTTTTTATAAGAATTTAGATGCTTTTTGGGGGGAGTATCTTGTTCATTTCAGTTTTCAAATAAGCATATGCAAAACACAAAATTTATATTAAACTCCCGTCCAACAGGGATGCCAGAAGAATCAAATTTTTCTCTAAAAAAATCTGATATTGCTCCCTTAAAAAACGGAGAAGTTTTAATCAAAATAGAATACATCTCCTTGGATCCGGCGATTAGAGGTTGGATGAATGAAGGTACTACTTATATGCCGGGCATTCCAATAGGAGAAGTGATTCGTGCTTTTTCTGCCGGACAAGTAATCGCTTCTGAACATGAAACTTATCCCGTTGGATGCTATGTGGAAGGACTCTTGGGTGCTCAGACATTTGCTATTTCTGATGGAAAAGGATTGAAGAAGTTAGACATTAGTAAAGGCCCATTATCATGGCATCTTGGCGTGTTAGGAATGCCGGGCATGACCGCTTATTTTGGGTTGTTGGAAAAAGGACAACCTAAGGCCGGGGAAACCGTTTTTATCAGCGGAGCAGCAGGAATTGTTGGATCTACCGTTGGGCAGATTGCTAAAATAAAAGGCTGTAAAGTAGTAGGAACCGCAGGCTCTGAAGAAAAGTGTAGATATCTTACCGAAGAATGCGGTTTTGATGCCGTTATTAATTACAAAACAGAAGATATAGATGCCGCTGTAAAAAAGCATTGCCCAGAAGGCGTTCATGTTTTTTACGATAATGTAGGTGGTGAATTATTAGATATTTTATTGGCCAACTTAGCTCGTGGTGCACGGGTTGTTATTTGTGGCGCTATTTCTCAGTATAATGCCAAAACCATGTACGGTCCAAAAAATTATATGAAAATTGTCACGGCACGAGGCTACCTTACCGGGATCATTGTTTTTGATTTTATAGATCGTTACCCGGAGGCAGTAAATGATTTATCTAATTGGTTGAAAACTGGACAAATGAGTACGAAGGAGCATATAGAAACTGGCATCGAAAATTTTCCTCAAACCTTGTTGAAACTATATACAGGAAAGAATTTTGGGAAGCTGTTGTTGAAAGTTTGACTGGAATAAGTGTCGTGAATAGGTAAATAATTTCAGATTCCTTAGGTTGCTAATTCTATGGCCCTTGCCGGATCACGAAAAAAATGCGCAGTAAGTTGTCTAACTTACGGCGCTTTTTTATTTTACCCTTTCTTCATCTACGACCATGCAATTAAATTCAATGAATCATTCTACTACCTTTTTTATCTGTCTAATATTTCTGCTGATTTCCTGCCAGCAAAATAATACAACTGAAAAAAAAACACCACCTCAGAAATCAATTCCGACCACGAACGGTATGGTAAAAATCCCCGCCGGCACCTTAAACATGGGCGGCGATAATGCACAGGCTGATCCCAACGAATTACCAAAACACAAAGTAGTCATTGACGAATTCTGGATAGATGAAACCGAAGTAACCAATGCACAGTTTGCCGCTTTTATCGAAGCCACCAATTATCAAACCGTAGCAGAACGCCCAATTAACTGGGAGGAACTAAAAATAAACTTACCACCCGATACCCCAAAACCCGCTGATAGTCTACTACAACCAGGAGCGCTCGTTTTTCATCCTACCGACCAACCAGTTTCTCTACGCAACCCCGGCCTCTGGTGGGCATGGATCATCGGTGCCAACTGGCAACATCCCGAAGGACCTAAAAGTAGCATTGCTGATAAGATGGATCATCCGGTGGTGCAAGTAGCGTGGGAGGATGCACAAGCTTACGCAAAATGGGCTGGAAAAAGATTACCAACCGAGGCAGAATGGGAGTGGGCTGCACGGGGTGGAAAAGCGAATACCATTTACCCTTGGGGTAATGAGAATGTGAACGAAGGAGCGCCGAAAGCTAATTTTTGGCAAGGCATGTTTCCCTACAAAAATGATTTAACTGATGGTTTTTATACAACGGCTCCCGTGCAGTCTTTTGCACCCAATGGTTACGGTCTGTACGATATGTCAGGCAATGTATGGGAGTGGTGCGCAGATTGGTTTGATCATGATTTTTATAAAAAGGAAACCGCTCGACAACCAAATACGCGAGGACCAGAGCGGGGTTATAATCCACAGATGCCTTTCCAACAAGAAAAGATTATTAGAGGCGGTTCTTTTTTATGTAACGATTCCTATTGCTCTGGTTATCGGAATGCGAGACGGATGGGGTCGAGTACGGATACGGGCTTAAATCATACGGGATTTAGATGCGTTAAGTGATGAATTAGAATTAGAATGTGAATTGTCCTGTGGACTGGACTTCCTTCCGACCGAGGGAAATATTCTAATTCTAATTTCGATTCCCTTTCTAATTTCAAAAGTTCTTACTTCGTCAAATTCAACACGGCATGTAAAAGGTTAGTGAGAAATTCTTTGGATTGATGATAGATCCCAAATTAATAAAAGAAATCAGAAGATTAAGTCAAAATTATTTAGGTGTAGATAAGTTTAAAATCAAGATCGGAAATTTAAATTTTGATAAGAATTTATCAAAAAGTAGATTAGGTAAATCATTTCAAGAAATGCTAGATCAGCAACTTGGGTTTCTGTCTGAGGATTTGAGAAGTTATTATAATGAATTTATCACGGGTTTTAGCATGATTAATTTTTTTGGTTTAGACTATGAAAAAAACAAGAAAGTAAAATTCAAGAATACTAATAATGATGCTCAACACGCTTTTTTTGCATCTGCTGTAGATATGTTAGTGAGTGATGATACAGGATTATTGAACAAATCTGAGTTTCTTTATAATTTTTATAAAATTGATACTAAACTTGTGTCTTTCGATGAATTTATCGAATTCATAAATCAATATAGATCT
>CAZYAC010000259.1:0-4835 GCA_964645475.1 uncultured Saprospiraceae bacterium
TTTTCTTGTGGCTTTTCATCTAGATTTGTCCATCTATCTTTTTATGAAATTGAAGGTGATCTACTTTTTAATGATATAAGCGAACTCACCTACTTGCAAGAAAATGATCAGCACTTTCTTCTGGAACCAGGCTTACTTCTCAAAGGCCAACTTGATCGTTCCAGCCTTGGATTACAAATGGGATATAGCATCAATCTAACCGATAGCGACTTTAGACAATTTGATTCATATGTTGCCCTTATTTTCAATTATTCTTTCTAGCGAATAGGAAAAATATTAATATTTTTAATCCTAACCTAACCAACCGTTCAACCACCAATATTGACGGTCGTCCACATATGCAAAGCAACCCTTCTGTAACATTTTTGTCTATTAAATCGTCATACTAAAACAGGTGGTCAAATTAATTTAATTAATACCTGCGGCCGAATTTTGACCACCTGCATAAAACAAAAAGCTAATGAAATATCCTCTACCCAACATAAGCGTAAAGAGCTATCCTTTACTAGCGGTACTATGCTTACTATTATTAAGCTATCCTAGTCAAGCGCAACATCCAGCCCTAACTAATCCAGTAGGTCCCATAAAAATCTATGGTTTTGTTTTAGACAAAGACACTAAAAAACCAATTCCTTTTGCACATGTTGGATTGCCTAAGCTGGGGCTTGGGACCACCTCTGGTAAGAATGGGTTCTTTGAATTAAAAATTCCTAAAAAATATGCTTCAGAAATCATGACGGTTTCCTTTATGGGATATAAAACTTACAAGAAAAAAATAAAGGATATCAAATGTCCATTTGACTTATACTTGGAAGAATCAACCTTAGAACTCGGTGAAATAATTGTCGCTGATGAAGCGGCTATTGAAAATATTATTCGAAAAGCCGTTAAAAATATTCCTAAAAACAATACCACATATCCAACGACGAATTTAGGCTTTTATCGAGAAGCAAAAACCGATGATAGCCTACGTTATAGCTATCTGGCAGAAGGTGTTTTAAATATTTACAAGCATAGTTATAAAAAACAAAAAGAAGGGAAGGTAAGCTTAGTTCAAGGTCGGCGTATCAATTTAAAAAATCCATTAGATACCATCATTCGGGGTGGATTGACTTCTGGACATATGGCAGCGCATCGATTTGATTTTGTTCAGAATAGAGAAGATTTTATTAATGAAAAATACTTTCCTGTTTATAAATATTGGATAGAAAGTATCACGTCCTATAATGATCGACCCGTGTATATTATTGGTTTTGGAGAAAAACCAAATGCTGGTGAAATAGCAGTAGAAAAGGATAATACCGGAGCTGGAATATTAGGAAGTCTTCTAAACAAAAAGAAACGAATTGTAAAAGAAGGGGCAAGAATGGCTGGTCGAATCTTTATCGATACAGAATCTTATGCTTTTATCCGAGCAGAATTCGAAATCACTCAAAAAGGATTGGAGAAACATAATGACTATCCGCTTTATTCCGGAAATTGGATAAAAAATACGTACGTAGTTAATTATCGACAACTCGGCGATAAATGGTTTTTTAGCGATGCGACTCGCGAAGGAATTTTATCTAGTGGAAACCATTATAGTAATGAAGTAAAAATAACAGACATTAACCCTGATCGCTCTGAGCCACTTCCTTATCTCGATCGAATTGATAAAGGAAAAGCCTTCTCCCGAATGACCGGAAAGTATGATCCAGATTTTTGGAAAGATTATAACACGACTCCCTTAAATGGCGAGTTAGCGGAATCTGTTCAGCAATTAGAAAATGCCATTACTGCTCAAAAAGCTTTCGATAATGAAAACATGATGAGTTTGCAAAAACAAAGAGATTCAATCTATATAGCTAAAGTTGAAGCCAAAGCATTAGAAGAGAGAATTGCAAACGGAGAAAATCTAGAAGAACTGGAACTTAGCCCTAAAGAAATTAAGGCACTATTAAAACATAGAAATCTGCTAAAAAATTCTAGAAGAAAGCAGAGAGGTTATCAAAGATTTAAATTTCATCTTGGATTGGGAACACACTTTATAAATTCTGGTGTTGATGAATTAGGGATTACAGTGAGGAGCGATGAAAATGATCAGGAAACGATTGTTAGCTTAAAAGATGATTTAAAAAATAGAGCGTTCGAAATCACTGGAAACTGGGATGTAGATATTTTCATTCGTAAAAATTTCTATATTCGTTTTGGCAGTCAATTTGACTTCTATAATAGCATTTATAAACAAAAATCCATAGGCGTTGGAACAGAATTTAACCTATCTAAGAAAAGACCTTTTTATATCAAAGTCATTGCTCAATATAGCAAGCTTCGTTATGCGCGAAGACTCGGAAATGTGAAGAATGATTACGGTAAGTTTAAAATCGATGGTAAAAAATTCAATGCTAAATCCGTTAATCTTTATTATGGAAACCGAACGCATAATCTAAAACTCAGCACAGAGATTTCTATCGAATTGGATCCAAGCAGGGAGTTTTATATTCGAGGTAGTTATTTAATGCCTTTTTCAAAACGGCCAGAAATTTGGATTAAAGAACGCCGACAACTTTTCAGAAAAAAAAGAAGCCGTCCCACAGAAAAATCATATATTGACGTCACTCAAAATGATCAACCATATGAAGCCAATATTATTAATGATCCGACTTTGTCTTTTACGATAGGGTTGTTATTTAAATAGAAAATTGAGTACGCTCTTAAAAGTGATTTTCTCGCAAAGGCGCTAAGGCGCGAAGACTCTTTAACGTGTAAATCTATTATTGCGAACTACTTATACATAAAACCCTTTTTTATAAAAAGTAAGAATCTAAATTTATGACTTTTAGAAGCAAACTTAATATTCACTTATTCGATATCCAGTTTTCCTACCATTGATTCACATAAAAAATGAAGATACTATTCGTCTGTAGCCGCAATAAATGGCGAAGTAGAACCGCAGAAACGATTTTTAAAAATAACGGACTGCACCAAATCAAATCCGCTGGAACAGAAAAATCCGCGAGAATTCGGATTACCCAAAACATGATTAATTGGGCAGACACCATCTTTGTCATGGAGTCGAAGCACAAAAAAAGAATGGTGGAAAATTTTGAATTGAATCTCCAAGAAAAAGATGTAGAAGTACTCGATATTCCGGATGAGTATCAATATATGGATGAGGACTTGGTGGAGATATTGAAAATTAAGTTGAGTGATGTGTTTGAAAAAAAATAAAACAATAGACTTTATTCTGATTTTTTTTGTAAAGAAGCCAAATAGATATTTTAGAATAAAGTCTAATATAAAACAAGCAATATTTTTTAACTTTACATGGTAATTATATCTAATAAAAATTAATCAAACAATTATGAAAAAATTTAAATGCTTAACAAAAATCTTCCTCAGTCTACTCTTGATTTTTGCTTACAATATCCATGCTGTCTCTGCCCAAGACGATCAACAAATGGAAGAAACAAAAACGGAAAATATGCGCGTATTAGGTGATCCCGGCGAAGGAATGTTCTTTGTCGCTTATCACTTAGAAAAAGATGCTAAAAAAGTAATCTGGACTGTTACCGATGAAAAAGGAGAAGTACTCATAAAGGAAAAATTCAAAAAAATGAAGGCGGGTAAAAATAGATTTAAGTATAATTATGTACATGGCCCTGATGGCACCCATACTTTCAAGCTGGTTGCTGATGATGTAGTCATCGATGAGATAGAAGTAGTGAAGAAGAAGAAATAAAAATGGTCAGAGAAATTGAAAGAAAATACTTACTCAAAAATAGCGACTGGCAAAAAGAAGCCGATGATGGAACCGTCATAAAACAAGGATACCTAAACACCGATCCAGAAAGAACGGTCCGCGTTCGACTGATCGGTAAAAAAGGTATCCTAACCATAAAAAGTAAAAACATTGGCATCACCAGAAACGAATTCGAATATGAAATCCCCTACTCTGACACCCTAGCATTATTAAAATTATGTGCGCCGCCGTTAATTGAAAAAATCAGGTATAAAATAAATCGAGATCACCTCGTTTGGGAAATAGATATCTTCTCCGGAGAAAATGAAGGACTCGCCATCGCAGAAGTAGAACTAAGCGACGAAAATCAAACCATCCATCTACCTTCGTGGCTCGGGAAAGAGGTATCTTCTGAGGTTAAATATTACAACTCGAATTTAGTGCTGCATCCTTTTAAGGATTGGGGAAAAGAATAAACGGAATGATATCAATCGCAAATTCAAAAAGGACACAGCACTAAAGACAGATCAAGCCAATTTCTTAAACGCAAACCAACTATATCCCACGGGGATCAATGATACAATAATTGCTACAGCTACCGTCAAAGCAAGAATCGGCGCTCCATCAGAAAACATCCCCATCATCACCATGATCAAACCACCGACCATCCATAATTTTCCTGCCAAGAGGTGGGTACTTTTCCAAACAGTCTCGCTCTCAAGTGTCCACGGTGTGCGAATTCCCAAAAAATAATTCGGTTGAATCGTTTTAAAAAAATTGCCCAATACCATAAACAGAATTCCAATTAGAATAACTACCATGGATAATCGCATCGCCTCCGGGTGGCCCGCCGTATAAATGATGTAAAGCGCCAAGACCGATAAAAATCCAACCAACAGGGTTTTTAATGACTGAAATTTACCACCCATTTTTCCTATCTTCTTCTTGGGATCAATAATTGGAACCAAGGACAAAATTCCGTACGTCAACAAAGGAAGTAAAAAAGGAATCAACCACAACTCACGCTTACTCCCCATTCGATCAATCTCTCCACTTAAATTCCAATGCATTGGCACCTCGGCAGGTAACCCACTATAGATAAACGCTAGATAAA
>CAZYAC010000259.1:4935-7555 GCA_964645475.1 uncultured Saprospiraceae bacterium
AATATTATTTTTTTGGTTTTTTTAATTCTATGATCCATTGCAGCACATCCTCTAGTATAGTCGTATTGAGGTGATAATGCACATACTGTCCTCGCTTCTCACTACCTACTAAATCTGCTCGTCGGAGTAAATCCAAATGATGCGAAATACTCGGCTTTGAAATCGAAAAGGCTTCGGCAATCTCTCCCGCCGTCAAATCACCATCTCGTAGTAATTCTAAAATCTCCCGACGCGTAGGATCGTTTAATGCTTTAAATACATCTTTCATATTGCTAATTTAGGTATTTAGACAACTATCTAATTACTTTTTCCGATAAAAGTTTGAAAAAATCCGACGAATGGAAGATTGGCTTTCATAATTAAAAAAGAAAAGTTGAAAAACAATAAGGCCAGAATAGGACTTTGGTATTAGAAAAGAATAAATCTTGTTTCTTGGATTAAATATTTTTTTTCAAACACATAAAAAAACACGACAGAAGTGATATTATTAATTCTTCATTAAAACATTATTAATTACCCTCACTATTCCTTCCCCTCCATTCCATAAAGATGTCCCATTAAATCTTTCTTTGTTTTGAGATAATTAAAATTTTCCGCCCGTGGAGTCGTCACCAATGGAATCCGACTGATGACCTTTACATTAGAATTTTCGATCGCTTTAATCTTAAGTGGATTATTGGTCAACAAGTGGACTCGATCAATTTTTAAATCTTGCATCATCTGCACAGCAATATCATAATGGCGCCCATCGACGTCTAGTCCGAGGTGGCTATTTGCCTCTGCCGTGTTCAGTCCCTGATCCTGTAGATTATAGGCTTTAATCTTATTGATCAATCCGATACCTCGACCTTCTTGTCGTAGATATAAGACTACGCCTCCTTTTTCGGCCGCAATTTTCATGGCTCCATCTAGCTGCTCCCCACAATCGCAACGATGACTATGAAAAAGATCTCCCGTCAGGCATTCGCTATGAATCCGAAGATGAACTGGTTTGGTGGGATCAAAATTTTCGTGAATCATCGCCAGATGTGGCATAGGTTCCTCCTCACTTACCGAGTAAGCAATCATCTTAAAATTTCCCCATGAAGTTGGCAGAGCCGTTTCTCCCTGCTTAATTAATGTATTCATCCTATATTTTATTCAATGCCCTTCTCCAGACATCCTCGTAGGTTCAACGAATTTAATCACCATTTGGTTGAGAATATTTTCAAAAGCCAACGCTCTCGCCCATTTGGACCTACAAAATTACACAACTTCGAAGAATAGAATTTTGAATGATGAATATCCAATATTCAATATTGATTTATTGGATATTCATTATTCAACATTCCCTACCCTAAAGCCACATTTCTTCTAAAAGCCGTTTCAAAACTAATGGTCGAGTTTGATCCTTCGACAGCTTCAATTTTCAAAATTTTCTCATAGATAATATCCCTTAGGTGTCGGTTATCTCTTGCATAGATCTTTACTAGAATAGCATAACGCCCTGCGATATTTACACATTCCACGATCTCCGGAATCATTTCCAGCTGTCGTTCCACCTCCCGATGATCCTTACTATCTGAGAGCATAATCTGAGTATAAGAACAGGTTTGAAAGCCCAGTTTCCATGGGTCCAGATCATAGGTCGCCTTGTTGATAATGCCTGCCTCCTTCAATTTTCGCATCCGTTGGTGGATCAATGTGTTGGAAACTTTCAATTTTTTCGATAATTGAACCAACGGAATTCGTGCGTCCGCTGTCAATTCGTTTAGTAATCTGACATCAAAGGGGTCTAATTGATTTTTGCTCATATAAAACAGAATTAAAAAATGATCATTTGACTCAAAATTAGGCATTTTAAGTCATATTTAACTAATTCAATCAATTCCTCTTACATTTTAGCACCATTCGCTCGTTATTTGTGTTATAATTTTGAACACTATTTTATTTTACATTATTAAAAAGGTATCTCATGAATATTACCGCAATCTTATCCGTTACGCTCATCCTATTTTCAGTAATCGACATTATTGGTTCTTTACCGGTATTGATCAATATGAAGCGGGAAGGGCTAAAAATCAGAGCGGGAATCGCCACTTTTTCGGCGGCTTCGATCATGCTCTTATTCTTCTTTTTTGGTGCTACGGTACTCGGACTTTTTGGGATCAGCGTATCCTCTTTTGCATTAGCGGGTGCCTTGATCATCTTTTTTATTGGGTTAGAAATGATTTTAGGCGTTAGAATTTTTCGCAATCATCATGACGATGAAGCCGGGGAAGGAAGTATTGTTCCAATTGCTTTTCCATTGATTGCTGGAGCGGGAACTTTGACGACTATTATTTCATTAAAAGCAGAATTTGATAACTATAGTATTTTGGCGGGAATTATTATTAATCTGGTTTTCGTTTTTATCATTTTAAATTCCCTCAACTGGATTTCAAATAAAATATCGCCTCAGGTATCCGCTACTTTGCGTAAGGTTTTTGGAATTATTCTTTTGGCCATAGCCATCCAAATGATGAAGGATAATTTTTAAAAACTACACTGCCTGCCTAAATAATGTCTAGGCAGGCATTTTTTTATCTTAGTAATGGACAATTAATAACTTAACCTGGAAAAATTCCAAGTGGATAGAACG
>CAZYAC010000260.1:0-7530 GCA_964645475.1 uncultured Saprospiraceae bacterium
GTAACCGTAAAAATAGAAAAAGCCGTAGCCGAAGAATGGCTTAATTGGATGAAAGGGGTACACATACCTGACGTCATGAAAACTGGTTATTTTGTAGAGTACAAAATTTGTGAGATTCTTCACGATGATGAAGATGGTGGAATCACCTATGCTTTTCAATATTTTTCTAAAAACATGGAAGATTTTCAAACCTATCAACGTGATCACGCCAAGGCGCTTCAAAAGGACGTGGCGACTCGATATCCAAATAAATACGTTGCTTTTCGCACCTTGATGAAAGTGCTCGATTGAAAAATATCACCGCGATCTTCCTCCTCTTTTTGGCAAATTCCATTTCTGGAATGGCGCAAGGTATTAGTATGCTAGCAATTCCCTGGTACTTTGCGCAGCAGGAAAAAATGGCCTCCTTTGCGGTCGTATATATGATTACCAATCTGATAAGTTTATTTTGGATTCCCTACAGCGGGACGATGATAGATCGGTACGATCGACGTAAAATTTTTCTTTTTCTAACAACCGTATGCGGAACAATCATTTTTTCGATTGGGATATTGGGAATGAAAATAGGAGCACTTCCTTGGCAGTTGGTAGCGGGAGTATTTATGTTGACTTTTCTAAATTACGCAGTTCATTATCCCAATTTATACGCTTTTGTACAGGAAATAATTGAGCCAGCGTATTACGGAAAAATTACCTCCTATCTTGAAATTCAGGGACAACTGACCTCTATATTGGCAGGCGCGGGTGCTGCGCTATTACTGGAAGGAACGACGGCTGGGACAACCCATTTTTTGGGAATGCATTGGGAATGGCCCTATACCATTGCTGCTTGGGATATCCACGAAATATTTTTGCTAGATGCCAGCACCTACTTTGTTAGTTTTTTAATTATCTGGTTTATCCGTTACGAATCCTTACATACGCGGAACCTCGAAAGTGGAAGTATCTGGCAGGAACTGACGACAGGGTATCGGTATCTGCGAGAGAATCCTTATCTGTTTTTATTTGGAGTAGCATCTTATTGCGTTTTTGTAGCCGTATTGTTGGAGGCGTTTTTCCTAGGCGCACTTTATGCTAATGAACATTTACAAGCAGGTGCCAACGTTTATGCTACGTCAGAAATGTTTTATGCGGCTGGTGCTGTTTTTGCGGGATTGATGATCCAAAAAATTTTAAAAAAACTAAGCCCACCCATGGGAATAATAGTCATGACTTTTTTAACGGGGCTTTTATTTCTGATCTTAGCACTGGGAAAGAGCGTGTGGTTGTTTTTCATCATGTTGCTAATTCTTGGAATCACCAACGCTGGGATTCGAATTTTACGAACCACGTATTTATTTTCTACGATTCCCAATCAAGTTTTTGGGCGAGCAACCAGCATCTTCAATCTAAGTAATATTTTGTTTAGAATATTCTTTCTTGCCATTTTTTCTATTCCGTTTTTTCAAACTGGGTTAGGGGTGAAATATCCTTTTTATCTATTGAGTGGATTCTTGGTAATTGCAGGAATCGTATTAGTTAAATATAGAGGGCGATTTCCAGAAGGATAAAAGCACTCAGAATGGATTATTTTCCATTCTTAGAATATCATCTTTCCGTAAAACCCATTCCTTAAATTCTTTTATTTCGCCATTTTAGCGTAATTTCGCTAAAATAAGTTGTGCTTTAATACACAGTGTATTTAATTCTAAAACCTAAATTTACCTTTGCCGTATACCAATAAAATTAAAAATCAATTATGAATTTTGAACTCACCGAAGAACAACTAGCCGTACAGGAAGCGGCCCGAGAATTTGCTCAAAAGCAGTGTAAGCCTGGCGTTATCGAGCGTGATTCCAAAATGGAATACCCAACCGAACAAATCAAAATGATGTCCGAATTGGGTTTCATGGGGATGATGGTAGATCCTAAATATGGAGGAGGAGGAATGGATACCATGTCCTATGTTTTGGCATTGGAAGAAATTTCTAAGGTTGATAATTCTTGCTCTGTGGTCATGTCTGTTAATAATTCTCTCGTTTGTTGGGGATTGGAAAAGCATGGTAGCGAAGAGCAAAAGCAAAAATATCTAACCAAACTTTGTACAGGTGAATACATTGGTGCGTTCTGTCTTTCTGAGCCAGAAGCGGGTAGTGATGCGACTAGTCAACGAACTACCGCGATTGATATGGGCGATCATTATCTATTGAATGGGACCAAGAACTGGATCACCAATGGTGGAACCTCTCGGATTCATTTGGTAGTAGCACAAAGCGATGTTGAGAAAGGACACCGTGGAATTAACGTTTTCATTGTAGATGCGCAATGGGATGGTGTAAATATTGGAGCTAAAGAAGACAAACTTGGTATTCGCTCTTCAGATACACACACGATTATGTATAGTGATGTAAAAGTCCCCAAAGAAAATCGTTTAGGAGAAGATGGCTTCGGATTTAAATTTGCCATGAAAGTACTGAGCGGTGGACGAATTGGAATTGCTGCACAAGCCTTAGGGATTGCGGGTGGTGCGTACGAGTTAGCAGCAGCTTACGCTAATGAACGCGAAGCGTTCGGAAAACCGATTGCTCAACACCAAGCGATTGCTTTTAAGTTAGCAGATATGGCTACCGACATCGAAGCTGCCAAAATGTTGGTTTATCGATCCGCTTGGCTCAAAGATCAGCACCGAGACTTTACAATGGCCAGCTCTATGGCCAAGGTATTTGCCTCAGAAGTAGCCATGAAGCATACTGTGGAAGCGGTACAAATTCATGGTGGTTATGGTTTTGTAAAAGAGTACCATGTCGAGCGTCTGATGCGTGATGCCAAGATTACTCAGATTTATGAAGGAACTTCTGAGATTCAGCGGATTGTGATTTCTAGAGAAATTATTAAAAATAAAAACCTATATGTGTCTGTCGCTAATGGTAGTATGGAACACGCTTAATCTTTTTTAAAGACCTTCAAATAAGTAGTCTGTCTGTCCGGCTTATTCTTTCTTAGAATAAGCCGGATTTTTATTTGGCATTATTTTTACGATATATCCAGTATTGATTTCCCCTTCTCCTATTAAGACTATCAAAAGTCTTCATAAAAGCTATATTAACTCCCTTTTTTATAAATTCCCCAACGAGAAATTCCATAACGCTCCCCATATTATATTATTAATTGGTATATTTCATTGTTAAAATATGTTTATACCCTATAATAATGGTTGTTTTAGACACCTTTTTGGGCCTAATCACCGTTATTTAAAGGTAACCATTACATGCAATAAGATATCTAAAGTACATAACATATGAATTCCACTACAAGAGGGCTAAAAATTTTGGGATTGGTACTGCTAGCCGGTATTACCATGTCCAATGTTAAGTCAGATCACGGTAAGTATTTTGAAATTTCAAAAAACATTGAAATTTTCACCAACCTTTACAAAGAAATTAACACCTATTACGTCGATGACCTAGATCCGGCCAAGCTGATGCGCACCGGCGTTGATGCCATGTTGGAATCGCTAGATCCTTACACCAACTATATTTCCGAATCGGAAATTGAAGGGTTCCGCTATATCACCGATGGAAAATACAATGGTATTGGCGCCATCATTCGTCAAATCGACGACTACGCTACGATCATTGAGCCTTATGATAATTGTCCAGCTCAAAAGGCGGGATTAAAAGCGGGTGATAAGATATTGTCTATTGATGGAAAAACGACAAAAGGAAAATCCACTGACGAAATCAGTAACTTCCTAAAAGGATTTCCCGGAACAGAAATTCAGTTGAAAATTGAGCGTCCTGGGAAATCAGAATCAATGGATATTACACTGGTTCGTGACGAAGTAATTGTACCGAATGTTCCTTATTCAGGAATGGTAGAAGATGGCATTGGATATATTGCATTGACCACTTTTACGCGTAATGCAGGTAAAAATGTGGCCGACGCGTTGAAAAAATTGAAGAGCGAAAATCCTAATTTGAAAGGAGTCATTTTTGATTTGCGGGACAACGGTGGAGGATTATTACAGGAAGCCGTAAATGTTTCTAATGTTTTTATTCCTAAAAATGAGTTGGTGGTAACGACCAAGGGAAAAGTAGTAGATTGGGATCGAAGCTTTAAAACGCTCAATAAGCCAGTAGACGAAAATATTCCAATGGTGGTTTTAATTGATAAAGGATCAGCGTCGGCATCCGAAATTGTCTCCGGTGTTTTACAAGATTTAGACCGTGCCGTATTGATTGGTCAGCGTTCTTATGGAAAAGGACTGGTACAGACCACTCGTGACGTAGGATATAATTCTAAAGTGAAATTAACCACATCTAAATACTATATCCCTAGTGGCCGTTGTATACAAGGAGTTAGCTATAGCGACGGTACACCGATTAATATTCCCGATTCGTTAAGAACAAAATTCAAGACCAGAAGCGGCCGAATCGTACTTGATGGTGGTGGCGTAAAACCAGACGTTGAAGTCAATAAAGCAATGAACGCGGCCATTTTGAATAGTCTGCAGCGACAATTTATGATCTTTGACTACACGACTAAATATACGACGGGTAAAGAAACATTGGCATCACCACAAGAATTTAAGTTTACGGAATTTGATGCGTTTGTAAATTATTTGAAAGAACAAAATTATGATTATGAGTCCGATAGTGAGAAGATGCTTGATCAATTGAAAATGCAGTTAGAAGAAGAAAGTTACGCAGATGGTTTAGCGGTCGATGTACAGGCAATGGAGCGGAAAATAGCTACGCAGAAAGAAAATGAACTATTGGAGCATAAAGATGCAATTGTTAATCTGATAGAGAAAGATATCGTTAGCCGTTTTCACTACCAAAAAGGAAGAATAGAAATGGGCCTGAGAAATGATATTGAGATCAAAGAGGCGGTGGCCATATTGAGCGATAAAGCAAAATACGATGCGATCTTAAAATAATCACTAGTTTATTTTAAGTGATCGTAAAAGCGATTTAATTCTAGCACAGAATTAAATCGCTTTTTTTATCTTAGGAAGGCCTAAAATTTAAATATTAAAGCGTTGGTAATATGAAAAAAACACTCTATCCCTATGGTTTTTGGTGGTTAGGGCTAGTTGGACTTATCTCTATGATTTGTATAGATATCTTTTTCTATAGAAGATTTTCGGAAATTAGAACTCCTACTATTTTTATTCTGGTATTTATGCTATTTATTTTCGGTTTCCCGCATAGGGAAGTGTCCGTTAGGCATAAGTCGAATAAAGGGTTACTGATTACTTCAAAGGCAATTTTTTACACAAGCCTATTGACCTTATTTTCTGTATTTGGTATGTTGTTAATTACTATTGATCCCGAATTTCGTAATGTCTATAAGGTCTATAATGTCAATAAGTTGGAAAAAATAGTTTTCCTTTTGGTAGAGATATTTATTGTAACAAATTTAATTTTCACAATTCTCGTTATTTTATTACGATTTAAGAAGGCATAAAATAAAAAGACACAAAATGACGTATATAAAATTTCCTAGAATTTTTTATACCTTATTTCTCATCTCGTTCTTCTTTTGCTTGGCTGTAGATAGCTTTCCCTAAAATTGATAAAACACTCAAGGCGACAAATTGAGCGTATTCAATCTACGCTATAAATGCGAAAAATTTCTTTAACTATCATCTACTTACACCAAAGAAGCGATACCTTTACGCTTACTTTCAACTTAAAATCGAATTCACCCATGCCACTGTTGCTCCATCTCGAAACCTCCGCCGAATTTTGCTCCGTATGCCTAAGTGAGGACACGACCATCTTGGCATCCCGTGAGGGCACGGAAAGATTTACCCATGCAGCCCATATTACCTTATTTGTAGAGGCCTGTATGGAAGCCGCTGAGCGGACTTTGAGTGAACTTTCGGCCATTTCGGTGAGTATGGGACCTGGATCCTATACAGGGCTTAGGATAGGTCTTTCGGTGGCTAAGGGAATTTGCTATGCATTGGATAAGCCCCTCATTGCCGTGGGCACACTAGAAGCATTGGCGGCAGCGGCATTTGAACTACGAAAAGAAAAAGCGTTGTACATTCCTATGATTGATGCGCGTAGGATGGAAGTTTATACAGCCGCTTTTGATACCCAACAAAAAAAGATAAATGATACGGAAGCGTTGATTCTGACGGAAAGTTCTTTCCTAGAAGCATTGAAAAATAATGAAAAGGTAGTTTTTTGTGGTAATGCTGTTGAAAAAGCACAGATGGTGATTACGGCCTCAAATGCTGATTTTCAGCCACTTATAAGCGTTGCATCGCATCTAATTGGTCCTGCTTTACGCAAATGGGAGGCAAAAGACTTTGCGGATGTTGCTTACAGTGCACCATTTTATTTCAAAAATCCCAATATTACGACCCCTAAGCCCAACGTATTAAATAAAATAATGAATGGTAAAAATATATGATTTTAAAATTAAAATTTCTATTTTTGGCTCATAGTCAGCCCCTTTATACCTTACCTAATATCATAATATTTTTCGGTTGGTATAGTTTTTGGCTATTTGAAACTTAGTATTATTATTCTATTTAATTTTTTAAAAAACATAATATGAGAAAGCAAAAAAACGAGACAATCGTTTTGAAGAAAGGCAATAGGGAAATCCAGTTGGATTATGCCGAACTTCGTAAAGCGGTTCTAGTTTTGAGAGCAGTCAATCACAAATTACGTCAGAGCATCATTGATTTGTTGGAAGAAAACGATAAGATGACCGTTACTGATATTTACATCAAATTAAGACTGGAACAATCGGTTGCTTCCCAGCACTTAGCAATTCTTAGAAGAGCGGGTGTAGTAGCGACGGATCGACAGGGGAAATTTATTTACTATTCACTTGATAAAGACAGATTGTCTCAAATCTCGCGATTGGTAGAAGAATTAGCGGCGTAATAAAATTTTACCTGCCTGCCGGTAGGCGGGCTAAAACGCCATTCCTGCGCATAATTTAAATATATTTATTTTTTTAAAAGGTATTTGTTATGTGTTTCACACAAAAAATGCTGTAAATCGATCGATTTACAGCATTTTTTTTTGAAATTTTTTCATTTAAATAAATAAAAAATGCATATTTGCTAGTGATTTATTTTATACCTATAAGCAACTATCCTGCGTGACCCATTAAATGTTATAGATTCCAGGATACTCACTAAACTAAAAACTCCCCTATGAGAAAGGCGAAAGTTGTTCTTAAAAGTGAAACACTCTCGGAGTCTTCCGAAATTTTACGCGCATTGACACATCCTTTAAGAATGAAAATTCTGGAATTTATTGATCGCCACGATTCTATCAACGTAAATAAAATTTACAATACCCTTAAACTGGAACAATCCATTACTTCTCAACATTTGCGTATCCTTCGTAATGCAGGTATTGTACTTACGGAGCGAGAAGGAAAATTTATCCACTACAAAATCGATTATACCAAAGTATCGAAAGTACTGATAGCCGTCAATAATTTTTTAGACGAAGAATAAATCAGTACACTTGAAAATAAAAAAGAGGCAGTGACGATTTCGTCACTGCCTCTTTTCGT
>CAZYAC010000261.1:0-7473 GCA_964645475.1 uncultured Saprospiraceae bacterium
ACCAAAGTAAATTTCAGGGAAACGGAACGATGGAATTTAAAAAAGGCGATAAATACGTGGGTAAATGGGGCAATGATCTCCAAAATGGGAAAGGCACTTATTACTACAAAAGTGGCAATAAATATATTGGCCAATTTAAAAATGGAAAACTACACGGCCAAGGCACCATGCACTATAAAGATGGAAATAAGTACGCGGGTAACTGGGAAAATAATTATAAAGACGGTCAGGGGGTTTTCTATAAAGCAGATGGTAGCGAAATTGCTGGCCTCTGGCTCAACGGTAAATATGTCGAGGAGGGTAGTAGCGTAGATGAAATAACGGCAACGGAAAAAATAAAGACTGAAGATAATAACATTCCTACCGATGAGCTTCCAGATTGTACGCGTGGTGATTGTCCTGATGGAATTGGTGTATATGCTTACGGTGACGGTTCTAAATGGGTCGGAGAATTTGTCAACGGTTCGCCTAACGGACAAGGAACCTGTTACTATGCCAATGGCGATAAATATGTCGGTAACTGGAAACGTCATGCTCCGCATGGAGAAGGGATCATGTACTATGCTAACCAGCGGGTAGTTGGGGCCATCTGGGAATATGGTAATCCAATTGAAGAATTGGAGGCGAGTAATGATATGATCGCTAAAGAAAAAATTGAAGTCGTCCAAGATGACGATGTTAAAATTTGGGCAGTTGTAGTAGGAGTGGCGCGTTATGTTCACATGCCGGTACTCAAATACACAGATGATGATGCCTATCATATTTATGCCTTCTTGAAAAGTCCTGAAGGTGGTGCTTTGCCAGACGAGCAAATTCGGGTACTGATCGATGACGATGCCAACCGAGCTAACATCATTCGAACCATGCGTCAGGTATTTTTACAAGCAGACGAAAATGATGTAGTGATTCTATACTACTCTGGTCACGGGTTACCTGGTTCTTTTTTGCCAGTAGACTTTGATGGTTTCAACAATAAATTACAGCACCAAGATATCAAGGATGTTTTCGGTGAAACCAAAGCCAAGCACAAACTAGTCTTAGCAGATGCTTGCCACTCTGGTAGCTTGTTGTCGATGCGAGCAGCTTCTGCCAACGCAGCAGTACATACAACGTTGAAAAAATATTACGATGCGTTTGAAAACTCTAAAGGAGGAACGGCGCTATTATTATCTTCCAAAGGAGATGAATATTCGTTAGAAGATAAGGGCTTACGCCAAGGAATCTTTAGTCACTACCTGATTCGAGGTTTGAAAGGAGAAGCAGATAAAAACAAAAATAAAATCGTGACTGTGACAGAATTATTTGATTTTGTACACGGAAAGGTCCGAGTCTATACGGGTAACGCACAAACACCGACGATCACGGGAGAGTTTGATCCGAATATGCCAGTAGCGGTTAGTCGACGATAATTATTTAGAAGAAAGAATAGAAATCGGTAATCACGGAGATGTGGTTACCGATTTTTTATTTTAGGAATTCAGTTAAACTAGGATTTAAGATACAGTAGATGTTGGTATCTTTAAACAACTTCCTTACCTTACCAACTCAGAAAAAGCGTAGACATACCCAATTGATGAAACATTATTCTATCCTTGCCCTCTTCCTTTGCTATCTCATCATGGGATATTTTCAGTTTGTGGATTATCCTAAATTCCAAAAAAAATATACAGAGGCTACTATTGGATGGGATGTTTCAGGATATTATATGTATCTACCTGCGACTTTTATTTACCAAGACCTAAAGAAGTGTGAATTTCGAGATGAACTGATCAAAACATATAAGCCAACTCCGAATTTTCAGCAGGCCTTCCGTTACACCAATGGCAACTTCGTTATGAAGTATCCCATCGGTATGGCTATTCAATATGCTCCAGCCTTTTTTATAGCACACATTTATTGTAAAATAACAGGACAATATCCCGCTGATGGATTTTCCTTTCCTTATCAGTTGATGATTTCGCTTTGGTCGTTCTTTGTGGCCTTATTGGGGATATATATTTTAAGAAAGATTCTTTTGGAATATTTTTCTGAAAAAACAGTCGCCGTCTCTCTCCTTGCATTGGTCGCTGGCACCAATTACCTCAATCAGGCGGCGATCGATAACGCCATGACCCACAACTATTTATTTACCCTTTATGCGATGATTGTTTATTTTATTATTCAATTTTATAAACAACCTAAAACTAGAACGACCTTATTACTTGGCGCACTTTGTGGATTGGCGACCGTCACGCGACCTACTGAACTAATTTCGGTAATGATCCCTTTTATTTGGGCACTAAACTTATTCTCAAAAGCGGCCATTATTGAACGATTTAATTTTTTAAAGGAACATTTTTTGAAAATAATCGGTGCGGTGATCGTCGTGATTTTGGTTGGATCTATCCAATTGGTTTATTGGAAATATGTGGGTGGTGACTGGATTATTTATAGCTACGAAGATCAAGGTTTTAGTTGGCTAAAGCCTCATATTTATCAATGTCTCTTTAGTTACAAAGCTGGTTGGTTAGTTTACACCCATATTATGGTCTTTGCGCTCTTGGGTTTTATTCCGCTCTTTTTTTATCAAAGAAAAATATTTTTTGGTGTTACCATATTTTCCTTCCTTTTTATGTACTTAGCCTTTGCTTGGAATATTTGGTGGTACGGAGGTACACTTGGACAACGAACGATGGTACAGGCTTATCCGGTATTGATGTTTGCCTTCGCTGGGTTTGTAGATTGGATATTTCGTACGCCGCTATTGATTCGTTTCGGTACTTGGGTTGTTATGGGTGTCTGTGTTTATTTGAATTTTTGGTTTACACATTATGCGCATCAAGGACAGGTAGTCTTTTCTGGGCAGATGACGGAAGCCTATTATTGGCGTACCGTGGGGCGAAATGATATTCCGGAAGAAACCCAAAAATTACTGGATACGGATGAGCTTTACGAAGGAGGACGTCGAAATATTACGCAGTTGTATAACGTATTATCTGACACCACTATTTTGCTTAATAAAGACATTCAGTGGTCACCACCTTTGGCTTTCTCCTATAGTGGTGGAGGCGATTGGTTGCGGGCTTCAGCTGATTTTAAAATTACCTTTAAAGAATGGGAGTACTGGAAAATGACTCAGTTTATTATTTATTTTAAAGAGAAAGACAAAGTGGTTAAACACGGAATGATTCGACTGCACCGATTTTTATGGGAGAATAATCAAAGGAATGTTTATTTTGATATTAAACAGCCAGATGAAGCCTTTGATCAGGTTTCTATTAAATTTTGGAATAGTACAAGTGATAAAGGAATTAAAATTAGCAATTTAAAAGTGGAAACTTTTGATGAATAGTTATGAAGATAATCTGTACCTTTATCTGTGGAGCAAAAAATAAATGATGTCCGAAAATCAAAATACAGAATGGAAACAATCTTGGCGAGATGAATACCTTAAGTAGATTGGTGGTTTTGCTAATGCGGAAGGCGGAACACTTGAAATCGGGAAAGATGATGATGGAAATATTATAGGAGTAAATAATGCACGAAAACTATTAGAAGATTTACCTAATAAAATTAGAGACGTTTTAGGAATCCTGGTAGATGTGAACCTTCATTCAACAGCCTATGGAAAAGACTGGATTTCTATCGAAGTGGAAGCTTATCCTTTCCCAGTTAACTATAAAGGGCAATTTCACTATCGAAGCGGTAGTACGAAACAAGAACTAAAAGGAGCAGCTTTAAATAAATTTCTACTAAAAAAACAAGGTAGAAATTGGGATAGTCTGCCAGTTCTTCATGTAGCTGTAAAGGATCTAAATCCTGAGGCTTTTAAATATTTTAAAGAACGAGCAACGCAGACTCAACGCCTCGATAAATCGATTCTAAAAAAAGATCGTAAAACTTTAATTGCTAAACTTCGTTTGAACGAAAAAGAAAATTTAAAACGAGCCGCTATTCTCCTCTTCCACCCTGATCCAGAAGAATTTTTTACAGGAGCGTATATTAAAATTGGATATTTCCGGACTCCTACTGATTTACGGTTTCAGGATGAAGTACACGGTTATCTATTTGAGCAAGTCGAAAAGACGATGGAATTACTGCTTTCTAAATATATGGAAGCACAAATTCGTTATCAGGGGATCAATCGAATTGAAGAATATCTTTATCCAGAAACGGCATTACGTGAAGCAATAATCAATGCAGTAGCTCATAAAGATTATAGTTCCGGAAACCCTATTCAGATAAAGGTGTATGATGATCGTATTTCTATTTGGAATGCCGGAGAACTTCCCAAACCATTGACTGTAAAAAGGTTATTAGTTGATCATCCATCGATGCCCTTTAATCCCGATGTAGCTACCACTTTTTTTAGAGCAGGACTAATTGAAGCATGGGGACGTGGAACCATTAAAATTATAGAGGAATGTCAAGCGTTGAATCTCCCGACACCTATTTTTACAGATGAATTTTCGGGTTTGCAAATTACTTTTAAAAATAAAAAAGGTTCGGTAGAAACGTCGGGGAAAATGTCGGGGAAAATTCTTGTACTTGTCTTAGAAAACAAAAAAATTACGATTCCTGAATTATCAAAAAGCATAGGTGTTACTGAAAGAACAATTGAGAGGAATATTCAAAAATTAAAAAAATCGAATCAATTGCTCAGGATTGGAGGAGCTAAAGGAGGACATTGGGAAGTAGTAAAAAAACATTAATACTACTTCTCATAATCCATACATTCGCACATCAAAAAAATCACCAATCAAAATACCCCTTCCTTTACCTCCGGAATCGTCAGATTATCTTCGTGCATTAATGTAACCTGTGCTGAAGTAATTTTTGGCAATTCGTATTTAAAATAAAACTGCATCGTAATAATTTTATTCTCGTAGAAGCTAGCGGTATAAGTTTGATCACCGGTCACCAGTGCTTTTTTCGCCACCGTTGCCATTTTAAGCCATTGCCAAGCAATCACAATATTGCTCATCATTTCCATAAAAATAGTTGCGTCGGCTATGTAGCGTTCGCTCTCACCGTTCATCGCAAACTGTAATAAATGCATCAGCGAAGCTTCGAGTGTTTTGGAGGCCTCTTTTAGATGGTCTGCGTATTTTTTTAGATCATCGTATGTACTTGCTTCCTTGATGGTGGCAATAATTTCCTTAGTCAATCGCTTCATCGCTGCCCCGTTTTTCATCGTCACTTTTCTACCTAATAAGTCTAGAGACTGAATACCTGTCGTTCCTTCGTAAAGCGCCATGATTCGGATATCTCGATAATATTGTTCTAGTGGGAAATCAGTACAAAATCCGTATCCACCTAAAATCTGTAAACCATTATTAATAGATACCCGTCCCATTTCAGAAGGATAAGTTTTTGCAATTGGTGTCAGGATTTCAAGCAAGTCGTGGAAATGTTCTCGCTCGTCTTCGTCTCCGCTTTCCTTTGATAAATCGTGATAAAGCGAAGTCTGAAATAATAAAGATAGGGAACCTTCTACGACGGCACGCTGTAATAACAACATTCTTCTTACATCCGGATGATTGATGATGAAGGTTTGCTCTTGATCCACATTCTTTTTACCACCTGAGAGAATACGCCGACCCTGTGGTCTTTCTTTTGCGTATTGTAAAGAAGCATGATAAGCCGCGGTGGCAGTAGAGGCGGCGGTCATCCCTACGTCGATTCTTGCACCATTCATCATCTGAAACATATATTTCAGTCCTTTATTTTCCGCTCCTACGAGCCAACCTTTACAATTATTATTTTCTCCAAAAACCAAATGAGTTGTACAATAACCTCTCTGTCCCATTTTCTGGAAATCACCTGCCGTAATAACATCGTTAGGTGTGAGGTCGCCGTTTTCTGCTATTCTGAATTTTGGAACTACAAACAAGGAAATTCCCTTTGTACCTGCGGGAGCTCCTTCGATTCGTACTAAAGCTAAATGGACAAAATTACTCGCGTATTCGTGGTCGCCGCCCGATATAAATATTTTCTGTCCGGTGATATTAAAACTTCCATCCTCATTACGAGTTGCTGAAGTGGTAATATCCGAAAGCGAACTACCGGCTTGCGGTTCGGTCAAACACATCGTGCCGCCCCACTTACCTTTCATCATGTTAGGAACATACCGGTCAATCAAATCTTGACTTGCATAACTAATAATTAAGTTAGCGGCGCCACCTGTTAAGGCGAAATAACCAGGAAGGCTATTATTAGCCGATTGCATAACGTGGGCACTGGCCGATTCCATGACGTGAGGAAGTTGCATGCCGCCCACTTCATAATCAAAAGTAGGGCCGATATACCCATTTTCACCACAGGCCTTCATGAGCGTTTCTACTACAGGATGTACTATGATCTTTCCGTTCTCGTAGCGAGCTGGATTTTCGTCCATTTCTTTAAAGACCGGATACATCTCTTTATCCGCAAAAGACTTGATAGCGTCTAGCATCATATTAAAACTCTCCTGGTCGTAATCTTTGAAGCGAGGTAGTTCACAGAGTTGTGATACATCGAGTACGTCGTGTAGGATAAAACGCAGCGTATCCATGTTCATATATTCAGCCATAATTGTAAATGCTTTTTTGTTTGATGATTAAATGCAAATAAGATGCACTAAGATAAGCATTTTTAGCGAAAATTCGCTAATAGATAAGCCAGATTTTAATAGTAGAAATGTAAAATTATACGACAATGACCACTTTTCCTTTCACTTTCCGCGCCATCATTTCTTCGAGTGCTTTAGGAGTGTCAATCAGCGGATAAGTAGCGTGGATGTGTGGCTTTAATTTTCCAGTTAAAACCCATTGCATAAGTTCGAGGCTATTTTTCATGTTTTCTTGTGGAAAACGTTTCGCAAATTCTCCCCAAAAAACGCCCACGATTTGACACCCCTTGAGCAAGGTAAGATTAAGTGGAATTTTAGGAATATCGCCTGCCGCGAATCCAACCACTAGAAATCTTCCTTCCCAGGCAGTGGCGCGTAAGGCAAGTTCTGAATAATCACCACCTACAGGATCGTAAACTACGTCGGCTCCTTTGCCATCCGTCAATTCTTTGATCCGTTTTTTTAAATCTTCTTTTTCGTAATTAATGGTGGCATCAGCACCGTTGGCTACACAAAGGGCTAGTTTATCTTCGGTAGAGGCTGCCGCAATTACCCGTGCGCCCATCAGTTTTCCGAGCGCAACGGCTGCTAATCCTACGCCACCGGATGCACCGAGTACGACGAGGGTCTCTCCGGGTTGTAAATTTGCTCGGTCTTTTAATGCGTGATAAGAAGTACCATAGGCCAATAGAAAAGAAGCGGCAATCGGAAAGTCTATGCCTTCTGGTTTTGGAAAAATTTGATTGGCCTTTACAATTGCTTCTTCGGCAAAACCTCCTTGCATCGCAAAACCAAAAATGGCATCTCCTTCTTTTAAATGAGTTACGCCCGGACCGATTTCCAGCACGACACCAGCGATATCATTGCCAGGAGTAAATGGCAAG
>CAZYAC010000262.1:0-7461 GCA_964645475.1 uncultured Saprospiraceae bacterium
ATCACCGTTAATGAATCTTTATTGAGAAATTCCGTGAAATCCTTGTCTTCATGTCCTAACGGTGCTTCCACATTGAACAATCGATCATATAATCGAACCTCCACAGGTATCGCTTCTTTTTGAGAAACAAAATGAAGAACACCCTTACTCTTGATCCCTGACGTATCCGATCCACTTCGACTATCTGGATAGTAAGTAGCATGTACTTCTGTCACCTCTCCATTTTCATCTTTTACAAAATCTTCACAGTGAATAATATATGCACCTTTCAATCGCACGTTACGCCCTGGACCCAATCGGAAAAATTTCTTTGGAGGGTCTTCCATAAAGTCCGTACGCTCAATGTATAAATGTTTAGAAAATGGAATGGTTCGACTGCCCATCGACTCATCTTCTGGATTATTAATCAATGGTAAGTCTTCCGTTTTATCATCAGGGTAGTTCGTAATCACCAATTTAATTGGATTTAAAACACCCATCACTCGAGCGGCGGTTTTATTCAAATCTTCTCGAACACTGAATTCCAATAAAGACAAATCAATTACGTTGTCCCTTTTAGCCACTCCTACCCTAGTGGCAAAATTTCTCACTGAAGCTGGAGAATAACCACGGCGGCGTAAACCACTAATCGTTGGCATTCGCGGATCATCCCAACCTGTTACTAAGCCTTCTTCCACCAACCGTAGCAAACGTCTTTTTGACATAACCGTGTAGTTCAAATTTAACCTGGCAAATTCAATTTGACGACTGGGAAAAATATCCAAATGTTTAATAAACCATTTGTATAATGGACGGTGATTTTCAAATTCTAAAGTACAAATCGAATGCGTGATTTTTTCAATAGAATCAGACTGCCCGTGTGCATAATCATACATTGGATAAATGCACCAAGCGTCCCCCGTACGGTGGTGATGTGCAAACAAAATCCGATACATAATTGGATCCCGTAAATGCATATTGGGGGAAGTCAAGCTTATCTTAGCCCGTAAAACCCGTGAGCCTTCTTCATATTTTCCAGCTCGCATCCCACGGAAGAGTTCTAGATTTTCCTTCACAGAACGATCACGAAATGGACTAGGTGTCATCGGAACGGTGGGTGTTCCTCGCATGGCACGAATTTCCTCAACAGTAGAATCGTCTACAAAGGCTTTTCCGTCTTTGATTAATTTTTCCGCAAACTGATACAACTCTTCAAAATAATCCGAGGCATACAATTCGGTTCCTTCCCATTTAAAGCCCAACCATTCGACGTCTTTTTTGATGGCATCAACATATTCTGTTTCTTCCTTAGTCGGGTTGGTATCATCAAATCGAAGATTGGTTTTCCCACCATAAGATTCGGCCAATCCAAAATTTAGACAAATAGATTTTGCATGACCAATATGGAGATAACCATTGGGCTCCGGTGGAAACCGGGTGTGTACTCTCGCTTCGTGCTTGTTCATTTCGATATCATCATGAACAATTTGCTCAATAAAGTTGAGTTTTTTCTTTTCTCCTGTACTCATTTTCTTATGTATTATTAAACTTGCCTCTATCAATTAGCAAGTTGTTAATTTGTAATTTACATTCTATTTGGCATCTCAATCCCCAACAATTGCATTCCGTCTTTAAGGGTGTCACTCATCAGCTTGCTCAATTTTACTCGATAAGCAATGGTTGTTGGTTGATCGGCATTAAGAATTGAAACCTCATGCCAAAGCTTATTAAATCCTCTTGCTAACCCGTAACAATAATTTGCAATCAGGGACGGATCGTATCCTTCTGCAGCTTGTAAAACTAATCCGGGATACTGACTGATTTGGAATATCAACTCTTTTTCTACGGGTTCAAGGGTAGAATAGTTGTCCGCTAAGGATAAATCTATTGGTTCCTGTACTGCTTTTTCGTAAACACCTTTGGCTCGTACATAAGCATATTGGATATATGGCCCTGTTTGGCCTTGAATATCCACCGCTTCGTTTGGATTAAAAACCATCCGTTTTTTAGGATTGACCTTGATAATAAAATACTTCAAAGCAGCCATCCCAATTCTACGAATGATCTCTTGCATTTCGGAATCTCCTTTCCCTGTTACTTCGTTTCGATCTACCATATTAAGTCGAGCTACTTCGACAACATCCTTAATCAATTCGTCAGCGTCTACTACCGTTCCTTCTCTTGACTTCATTTTTCCTGTCGGCAAATCTACCATTCCATAGGATAAGTGATGTAGACCATCTGCGTATGGAGCATCGAGTCGTTTCATGGTTTCGAATAAAACCTTGAAATGGTAATCTTGTTCGTCACCCACCACATAAACCATTTTATCCATTCCATAATCTTCGGATCTCAATTGAGCAGTTCCAATATCTTGAGTCATATAAACAGAAGTCCCATCGCTTCTTAATACTAACTTTTGATCCATCTTGGCAGACGTTAAATCAATCCATACTGAACCGTCTTCTTTTTTATAGAAAACAGATTTTTCCAATCCATCCGCAATAATTCGTTTTCCTTCTAGGTAGGTATTTGATTCATAATACAATTTATCAAAATCAACCCCTAAAGCTTTATAAGTTTCTTCAAATCCATCGTAAACCCAGCCATTCATAGTAGACCATAGTTGACGAACAGCAGAATCATTGGCTTCCCATTTTAACAACATAGCCTTCGCCTCTTTACCCAATTCGCTAAAATCGTTGAAATATTTATTCTTATAATCCTTCCAAAATTCTGCCTCAGATTGTTCAGCTTTTTTTAGCGCTCCTATTAGATTTTGTCCCTCGGTTGATGCTTGCCAAGTTTGATATTCTGCTTTAAACTTTTGTTCAAATAACACATAATATTTCCCAGTCAAAAAATCACCTTTGATACCACTAGAGGTTGGGGTTTCTCCATTACCAAATTTTTGCCAAGCCAACATACTTTTACAAATCGCAATACCTCGGTCGTTGACAATTTGCGTTTTGATCACTTCATACCCTGCTCTATTTAATATTTGAGCACAAGACCAACCTAAAAGAATATTTCGGATATGACCAAGGTGAAGAGGCTTATTGGTATTAGGAGAGGAGAACTCCACCATAACTTTCTGACCATTTGCGGGCGCCTGGCCAAAATTCTCCATCTTAAATAATTCTTGGGAAAACTTCAACCAATAGGCATCATCTAACGACAGGTTTAGGAATCCATTTACCACATTAAAATCAGCCACTAGATCAAGATCAGCTTGGAGCACTTCACCAACCTCTTGTCCAATCTCTACCGGTTTCTTTTTAGCCGCTTTGGTAAAAGGAAAGACGACTACTGTATAATCACCAGCAAACTCTTTGCGCGTATTTGTAATCATCACCTTATCAGTATCGACCTCATGGTCGTAAAGTTTAGCGACGGCTGCTTGAACTCCGGCGGCGATTTTCTCAGTAAAATTCATGATATCCTATTTAAACATGCTCTAAATTCTAGGTTAAATACACTGTGCATTAAAGATTCCTTTGCTATAAGTTACCTTAGAAACTATAATAGACTACAAATAATTCCTCATTTTTTGGGTTTCCGCAAAGAAACAAAAAAAATGTCATTATGGGTGGTAATATCATCCAATCTAATGATATCAATTTACTTAAAAAAGCTAAAGATCGTTTTACCATAATTCCGAACCTCTTTAAAGTGGGGATGGTTGGGGTATTCGTGGTTCGGATTGTGTTCCATAACGAAGAGTCCTTCTGGCTTAAGTAGCTCGTATTTGAAGATTTCATCTGGAATGGTGTCTATGGTAGGTAATTCGTATGGAGGACCGGCAAAAATATAGTCGAATTTCTTAGGACTCATTTTTATAAATCGAAAAACATCGGTTCGAAAAACCGTAAAATGCTGGTCGATTTCTAATTCCTTGGCTGTTTTTTTTACAAAATTGACTGCGGGTCCAAATTTGTCAACATAGGTCACATCTTTACAGCCCCGAGAGATAAATTCATACCCATGAGAGCCAGTTCCACCAAAAAGGTCTAGAACCGAAATGGTTTCAAAATCAATCCGGTTTTGCAAGATATTAAATAGGCCTTCCTTGGCAAAATCCGTAGTTGGCCGTGTGGGCCATTTGTCAGCAGGCGGGTAAAATTTTCGGCCTTTGAATTGGCCACCGATTATTCGCATAGTTTGAGACTAAAAAGATCAAAATATTGATATTCTTCTATTTCAGTTCTTTTCTTACCAAATTTATAATAATCAGGTACTGGCATCATCTCCAAATGACGAATATAGCGAAAGAGCAAATGATAAATTTCTGAATCTTGAATGATCTGACCGCTAATATGAACCGTATTACCTTCTGGCTTTAGTTGAAATTGATCAAAGACCAACATGACGTAATAAATGAAATCTTGAGAAGACTGATAGATAAAACTATTATAGAATAGAAGTTCTTTGTTATCAAATAAACTAATTTGGAGTAGACCTTGTCGGACGTTCAAACATATCTGACGGCCTGTTCTATTTTCTGCAATTTTGCGATGTCCTAGAATTAAACTGGTCGCTGCATGATGAATTTTGGCATTTGGGAAATATCCATAAATTTGATTGATAAAATCCGTATTAGCGGCATATAAATTAACCATGCCAAGTGGCTTCAAGATATCAAAATTAAGGGTATCATTCTCGAGATCTGCTACAACATTTTTTAAATATACTTCTTTCTTTTCAGCAACAAAAAGATCGCTCGGAACGAGTGTATTTCGTTGATTGAGGATACCCAATTTGACAGTACGATACGGTTGTTTCAGCAATTCATCATTAATATAAATATCTTTTAAAGCATCACTTATCTGGTTTAATCCTGACATTCCAGAAACAAAGGCATAACTCCGCATCAAGAGAATATTCTGTTGAGGATCACTAACCAAAAAAGAAAACCTATCCATTCCTACAAGAATGGATAGGTCATAAGTGTCAGTATATTTTTTTACGAAATTGTTTTCAACAATCTCGAAGTTTACCGTTCCCAATTTCCAGCTAAGTTTGGTGCGAACATCGTACCGAATTTAATAGTTTTGTTAGGATCATAAGAGGCATCATACCGCTTGAAACGAGCATCTGCGTAAGGTCCCATGAATTGAGTTCTGGGGATACCAACCTCAACAACATTTACCAAGGTACTTTGGTAGGTTAAGGTATCTGCCTGAACAATAAATTCCTGTCCATTTGTAAAAGGTACATATCTTAGCGAGTCAATATTTATGGTTCGCTTGCTCACAGCCTCATATTCCTTAAAATAGTCCATTGCTGGAACAAAAGTGGTGTCGTAGCGAATTGCATCTGTATTAGTTGGATCATCCGGATCACCAATTACTTTTACCACGGGTATTTTGCCATCACGAAGTGTAGAAGTCAACCCGTCAAAATCCTTGGCATATGAGCCGTTAACTTCTCGATATAGTTCCTGTGCTTTACGAATGTCTGTCAAGCGATTGATAACCGCTCCTTCTCGACGCGCTTTTTCAGCCTGGAAAGCGATTGGTTCGTTGATACTACTATATAGAATATAAATCAGTAATCCAACGAGGGCAACTAATACTAAGTTGATGATTAATCTCATAAGAAGATGTTTTTTATTTTGTTTATCGCAATAATAGTAAAATTTATTAAAATGCAAGAAAGAAGTTGTTTAAAAACTTCAATGTTTTAATAAAAAGATGCGATGCTAACCTAAATTGGTGGAATTCTAAGGAAGAACTAGGCTAAAAAGGGTAATTTACTAGATACCTTTTACTGGACATGTTTTTCGCCAATTAGGCATTCTCCGCTGTAAGAAGCCCCTTCGTCGACAATCATTTTTTTAGCCATTATTTTACCCTCCAGACGAGCCGTAGACAATAAATGGAGTAAGCCTTTCACTTTAAGCGTTCCCATTATTTTTCCTCGAATCGTAGAGTCTTCACAGACCACATCTCCATTCATATGACCATGTTCTCCCATCACCAATTTTTTGTGACAAAGAATATCTCCAGTAATTCGGCCATCTAGCCGTAAATCTTCAGAAGTGATAAACTTGCCTTCAATATGTGTTCCGGGAGCAATATTATTACATATTTGATGGGGAGTTTCTCTAGTAGGTTGGTTATTTTGCGCACCTACCACAGTTTTAACTTTTTTCGATTTGAACATGTGTTTCGATTTAGTATCAGTAATAAGAGAATAAAGTAGTTCTTAAACGGCAATACCATTACACGTTCGTGACGTATAATGGTATTTTCTCAAAGTGTTGGCTAATTTTAATCCTCTCCAAAGGAGGAATTGGATAAATTAGCGGGTGTTTTTGTTTTTTGCGAACGTTTTAAGGTTCTTTGTAAAGGTACAACAATCCATTGGATTCTACTGCTATTTTATAAATAAAAAATCATTTAAACATGCCAGTTATCATTCTTGCCATAGAATCTTCCTGCGACGACACTTCTGCTGCGGTTATAAAAGACGGTATAGTGCTCAGTAACGTGACGGCAGGTCAGAAAGTGCATCAAGATTATGGAGGAGTGGTTCCTGAGGTGGCATCTCGAGCTCATCAAATAAACATTGTTCCAACAGTAGACCAAGCGTTAAATAAAGCTGGTGTAACTCGTACTGATTTATCGGCGATTGCTTTTACTCGTGGTCCAGGTTTAATTGGATCGCTTCACGTAGGAGTCTGTTTTGCAAAAGGAATGGCCTTAAGCCTAGGAATTCCAATAATTGAGGTACATCACTTAAGAGCCCATGTGTTAGCACATTTTGCAGAAGATCCAAAGCCATCTTTTCCTTTTCTTTGTCTGACGGTATCAGGTGGACATACACAAATTGTAAAAGTTAGTGATCCTTATACGTTGAAGGTATTAGGTTCAACCATAGACGATGCAGCAGGAGAAGCCTTTGATAAAACTGGTAAACTCTTAGGATTGGACTACCCTGCTGGTCCTCTAGTCGATAAATTGGCTCAATCAGGAGAACCCAAATACCAATTTACAGAGCCAAAAATTGAAGGTCTAGATTTTAGCTTTAGCGGCCTCAAGACTTCTATCTTGTATTTTCTTAAAAAACAATTGCAAGAAAATCCTGACTTTGTAAAAGAAAACATTAATCATATATGTCGGTCTGTGCAAGATAGAATTGTCAGTATTTTATTAAACAAACTGGAAACCGCTGCTTTGGAAACTGGAATAACAGAAGTAGCGATAGCAGGAGGTGTTTCGGCAAATTCTGGATTGAGAAAAGCTTTTCAAGAAAAAGGTGAAGAACTAGGTTGGAAGACGTACATTCCGGGATTTCAGTACTGTACCGATAATGCTGGAATGATCGCAGTTGCAGGGTATTTTAAATACTTAAAGAAGGATTTCGCCACTCAAGAAGTGGTAGCAACACCAAGAATGAAATAGAAGCATTTCGATAAAAAAATGGTTTAGGATCGATTAAAAAATAAGTTATAAAGGTTTGAGTTGATTATTTTGTGGC
>CAZYAC010000263.1:0-7434 GCA_964645475.1 uncultured Saprospiraceae bacterium
GGTAATTCTGGTAGGGCAGTAATACCAGCATCAAAGCGAGGCAAATGATTAACCACTGTTCTAATCGTATCATTCAAGATAGCATTATCGCCTTCTAAGACTGTAAACAGTGTAAAATTATAGGATCCTATTTCTGACATATCCACTGTGGAAGCGAATAGGTGTCGATAAGTACTATCTGGCAATAACTCAAAATTTACATTTTCTGAAACAGCCGTACCATTTTCAAAAATATAACCGACTGTAAACATAGTTTGAGTGTCAATCCCTAGGTTTCTTATCTCAATTTCAACAGGCTCTGTTGCAGTTAATTCGGAAGCACTTTGTGGACTTACCAATGAAACTGGACCGATATCCGTTGTATCTTTCCGTAATTCAAAAGCAGCAATTCGAGTAGCAGTTCTTCCATTACCTCCACCTGCATATTCAGTTGTAAACCAAAAGGTTCGATCATTTACCGGATCAATACTCATATGCGAATAATCACCAAAACGGCCAGGAGTACCAGCGGTGATGGCATTTTCTCCCTCTACTAGTGTAAATTCTTGTACCGTCATTTCTCCTAGTGGATCGCTGGCTTGACGTCCGGTAAAGCGAACACCAACGAACATATCTGGGCTCGTTACATTATAAGCCAGACCGATATTACCAGCTCCGTCCATCGCAATTCCTCCCATAAATCGATCTAGTCCATCATCGGGTGCAAAAGTACCTTCTTGATAAACCGACCAATCTGTTTCTCCTACACTCCGTCGCAGTTCTACCCAACGAATACCTGAAAGATTGCCACCACCTGTTACATCTGTAATAAAGTTAAAAACCATAGATTCGTGACTACCAAAATTTCGGTAATGCGCCTGATTCATAATGGTTTCTGGAATTCCGTCCAGACCTGTACCACCTAACTGAGGCATGCATGCAAATCCAGGTCCAGCAGCTGAACAAGGATTCGTATCAAAAGGAGCGGTAACTAAATTTTGTACCGTAGTTACGGTATTAGCGGGCGTATCAAAATCAATTTCAAAAGAAAATATATCCACCTGATCTACTGCTGAACTACCCCAAGCATCATCGGAAAGGCTAAGAATCATAGGATTCGCTCCAGGCTGCGGTGCAGTTAATCCAGACCAATCTACCGGGGTATCTACTTGAAATCCTGGTCCACCAGCGGCACCGGGTAGTAAAATTCGCTGAATATTAGCAGTAGCTGCTCCATCAAGGATTGCTTGTCGGTCAATAAAATAGGCTGGAGAGTTAGTAGGTCCTTGTTCGTTGGTAGTTACGACATAGGCATTGTCCCAAATACTGTATTTTGGATAATCGGGAAAGTTCGGTGTAGCAAAATTATAAGCAGTGTATCCACCCAATGGGTCACTATCGTCAGAAATAGCAACTAGTAGCTGATTACCGTTTGGAAACTCTGTAATTAACCAACGACCAACTGCTTGATCAAATAGAATGATTGGATCTCCTCGAGAAGAAAAACCAATACTACTCCAAATTGTATTTGCATTAAAAGTTGTGATAAAATTCCCCTCTTTATCATAAACTCCAAGAGTGGTCGCATTAATCGCTTGTAGATAGTGATCTGTTCCAATATCTCCCGATGGATCATTAGGAGATCTACCAGAAGTAATACCATCTATGTTTACGAGTGGTTCGACTATTCGATCGCCATTGGTTCGATTAAAATCATATTGCCGAATAGCATCAGGTCCCTGTGGTTGAGCGTTGGCAACGGTGCTAACATACTTACCACGCCCCGCAAAATTATTGGGTGCTTTGTGATTTCCCTTGACGATTTTCTTTTTTTCACTAGAGGTTATACCGATAGGAATTAAGGTACGAATAGGTGGAATGACTCCGATTTTTTCAGCTTGTGTAACCGAAACTTCTGCTGGGATGATTCTGCTGTTCTGAGCCATTGAACACAGCGGTAGTAATACTACTAAAAATAGTAGTCCCTGGATTAACGTATTCTTTTTCATAAGTCTGATGTAAAATTCAAAAATGTAATTAAAGTATTTGGATGGTAATACAACTTTTAGATTCTAGTACCGCCACAAAGCTAAAACTTGTTTGAACAAAAGGTTGGTTTAACCAGTTTAAAATCGCTCCTTTGTCGCTAATATTCCAAACTTAATTTCATTCTGACAACTTGAGGATCGGAAATAGTTCTTCTAGTTTTTCTGTTTTTAACTTCAAAAAATAAATACCAACCGGCTGAACAGTAAGGGAAACCAATCCTTGATAGATATCATCATATCTTGGTATCTTAACCGTTTGTATTCGTTGACCATCGGCACTAAATATCTGTAATTCTAGATTATTACTATTTTCAGGCAAACCGGAAATCTCCACTTTAAAAACGCCACTGGTTGGATTCGGATAAATCCGAACCTCTGCCTCAGTTGAGTTGGAAGAAGTGCTGGTCGAGATTCCCAGTTGAACCATTTCCGTGTATTCACAATTGTTTTGATCTCGAACAACAACATGGTACATCCCAGGATTCAGTCCCGTAAATATATTACTATTTTGAAAAGAATTTCCATTATCTATGCTATAGGAGTAAGGTGCCAACCCATTCGAAGGTTGAATAAGCATGACCCCATTTTGACTAGAAGGACTAGGATCAGAAGTATTGATTTCAGCGGTGAGCAAACAAGTAAATTCCACACAAAAGTCAATAACTTCCGTAACCGCAATATTACCCAATCCCTGAACCAATATATTATTATCAGGATCGGTTAGGGAATAATTCCCTTGTCCATTTCCACAACAGAAACCATCTCCATAACTATCATTAAGGGTCAACTTATAACATTGTCGGGGATCAAGACACCAAGTTTCGCTGATTGTGGCATTGGGGGTAGCATATGGTCCACCGCTAAATAAGGTATTATCTTGAACATCCGTTATTTTCCAAGTCGTTTCGTTGGGATATTGGTCTAAAGTAAGGTTTAAGGTAATATCTCTTTCTTCTCCAGAAACAGAGAACCCTCGGCCCATCCCGTTATTTTCTGATCGCTGATCTACTTCTCCATTAGGATTATAGGCTTCCACTGAAATTTCGTTTGGGCCTTCAATTAAGTTTTGTACTAGTATAGATGAAGTAAAACTATTTCCTGGGGTGAGGGTTCCTTGCCAAGTAGAATTATTGACGATGACACCATTTAATTTAACGTCAATGGATACTTCGGTTAGTGTTACTGTTCCAAAATTGTAAAATTCGTATTCGGCCGTTATACTGTCGTTACAACTATAAACTTCCAGTCCTCGTAAATCTGTAATTCCTACATCAAATTCGGGCAGTTTAGAAACAATAAGATTAACCGTATCATTTCCGATCGCCTCATCAAGACCATTACTAGTGAAAATTTTAAAATTATAAGGTCCAATTTCTGACATTTCTACCGTTGGCGTAAAGGTATGTAGATAGGTCGCACCAGGAGTGATTATCGTATTAATAGAAGAAATTACAGGTGCTTGATCTTCGAAAATATATCCGACATTAAACCCAGAAATAGATTCTAGTCCAAAATTTTTCACTCTTATTTTTACGGGTTCTTCTGTAGTCAATGCCGGACTACTCTGTGGTGACTCTAATGCTAAGGGTCCAATATCAAAGTTATATTTTTCTATTTGAAATTTGGCAATACGAGTAGCCCAGCCAGCAGAGGTCGTGTAATGTCCAGTGAACCAAAAACTGCGATTATCCAGTGGATCGACTCCTAAATGTGCATAATCTCCAAAGCGATCGGTCGTTGTTGCACCACTCCCTTCGACTAAAATACATTCATCAATAGTCATCTGGCCCAACGGATCATTTTCAAGTCGACCTGTAAAACGCAATCCCGGGTAGGTGGCGAGACTAGAAACGGAGTATCCCAAACCAATATTTCCTCCACCATCGATTGCAATGGCCCCCATAAAACGGTGTAGTCCATCATCGGGTGCAAAGGTACCTTCTTGATATAAGTTCCAATCTGTCCCTGATTCCCGTCGCAATTCCATCCAACGAATACCAGAACGATTGTTTCCAGTTGCGTCAGTAATGAAATTTAAGACAATACTTTCGTGCGCTTCAAAAGCTCTGTAATGAGGTTGATTCATAATCACTTCTGGGAGCCCATCTATTCCTGGTCCTCCCATTTGCGGAATACATTCAAATCCAGATCCAGATAAAGCACATGGATTAGTATCAAAAGCCGCGGTAGGTATTTCTTGTACGGTGATCGTGGTATTGTCTGATTCAGCAAAATCCACGGAGACCGTAATTAGTTCTACTTGATCCGTTTCAACGCCTCCCCATGCATCATCTTTCAACGCTAGAAGTAAAGGTTTTCGTTGCCCAATTGGTGGTAAATCACCATTCCATTCAACCGGAGTTGCTGTCAAAAATCCGGGTCCACCGGCCGGTCCGGGAATTATCAACCGTTGGATAGATACTTCCTCATCACCATTGAGCAGTGCTTCCCGATCAATAAAATAGGCCGGTAATTGATTTGAATTGCCTTCATTAGTGGTTAGCACCAAAGCATCTGGCCAAATACTATATTTAGGATAATCTGGAAAATTTGGCGTACCAAAATTATAGACTGACCAGCTACCCAAAGGGTCCGAATTCTGAGAGACGGCAATCAACAATTGATTTCCTCCTTGAAAATTAGGAAACTCTGTCAGTATCCACCGCGCTGCGTCTTGATCATATAAGATGATTGGATCTCCACCAGAATTATAACCCAAGCTTGCCCAGATTGTATTAGCAGCAATCGGTTCACTAAGTGCGATACCGTGTTTGTCAAATATCTGGATAAATGTGGAGTTTACGACCTGTACATAATTATCTTTCCCTATGTCTCCTATTGGATCTGGGACATTGGCATTCGAAATTTCTGTAGTCATCCCATCCATATTAACCGTTGGAGCGACCAAAGTACTGGTTGTAAGCAAATTGCTTTGAGTTTGTAAAACAGGGTCAGGACCAACTGGTAAAGCGTTTGGACTAGGTTCATGGCGACGTCCTCTTCCCATAAAATTAGGGATAAATTTCTTACTTGATTTTGCCTGCTTACGTCGTTCTTCACTGGTTGAAGCCATAGGGGCTAAGTATCGTAACTGAGTAGTGGTCCCTATTTTTTTTGCATAGGTAACTTCTACAGAAATATCTGTGGAGGTTTGGGCATCAATAGGTAATAAAAAAAAGAATAGTATGATCCCAACACAAAACACCTTTAAAATAGTCATATATATTTTAAATTAAAAAGAATTGATGTATATGTTTGTACAGTTATTAAATGGAGCGTGGATAGGTTTACTAGATATATATATATACTAGGTCTATACGGTTTATTTCAATATATGTTTTGAAATCGGGGATCAATAAAATAGTCGTCTGCACTACATTTACTTCTAAAATTAGAGAGGCATTTTGAGGATTAGAGCTTGTCTAAATTTCTATTAATCGGTTGCAATTGGCAACTTTGGACAAGTTATTAGCTTTTCATATACTCCCAAGCAGATTTGTATTGGCCTTTAGTTTCGGCGTATTCGATAAATTTTTGGTAGAAATCATCCCCACCGATGGTGGCACTGTCTCCAATCACCACTAAATGTTTTTTGGCTCGAGTAAGTGCAACATTCATTCTTCGATAATCAGATAGAAAGCCTATTTCCGTTTTGTCATTTGAACGGGTTAAACTAATAAAAATGATCTCTCGTTCTTGTCCCTGAAAGGCATCAACAGAATTGATAGAAAGATGTTCTTCAAAAGGAGTCAGAGCTTCGTCTTCGTGGAAAAGCTGAGCAAGATGGCGAGCCTGTTCGCGATAAGGAGCAATAATAGCCATACTGGGTATTGGAATTTCTTGAGCCGCCAATTGAGTGGTAAATTGCAAGAAGTATTCTCGTAAGATAAAAGCTTCTCCTTCATTATAGCGGCTTTTGGTTTCAGGGTTGACCGCTTCATTGAATCCACAACCTGCAGTATCAATAAATAAAACGGGAGACAGATCAGGAATTCCAACTTCTTGATTGAGTACTTGGGGAGCAGCTTTTAAATTATTTTCATAAAAAATAGTATTAGAAAAACCCATAATCGTAGGGTGCATACGGTATTGGGTATCCAAAAAACTAGTCCGTTTTTCATCTTTAACCCATTTTTCCAAGAGTGTCATGCCTAGGCCTTTTTCTCTGGCTTCGGGAGATTTGATGACCGGTGGTAGCTGATAAGGATCCCCTGCTAAAATCACTTTATGTACGCGAGCTAATGGAATCCAGGTCGCCGGTTCGATGGCCTGAGCAGCCTCATCGATTACGACCGTTTTAAATTTCATATGCTGAAGGCTGTTGCTTTGGGTATTCACGAGTGTACAAGCAATTACATCCGCCTGAAAAAGAATTTCATTCAAGAGCCGTTCTTCGAGCATTTTAGCATAAGATTCTAGTTCCCTAGCTTCTTGATAATTTTCGTTGCGCTGGGACCGCTGCTTGCTTCCAAAACGACGTTTAAATTTTCGCGCTCCTTTTCGCGCATTCGCGGCTTGAACGCGTAGTCGTTTGATATTTTTATGCTCGGGGTGCTCTGCTAAGCGTCCATCAAGGGTCATCGAAACCAGTTGTTCATTCACCCGAGAAATATTTCCAATTCGTACCACGTTCAATCCCTGCTCCGCCAATCGCTCTACCATCAAATCCACGGCAGCATTACTCGAAGCGGTGACCAGAATATTTTTTTCGGTTTCCGCCATCAATTTAATAGCGTGCACCAAAGTGGTTGTTTTACCAGTTCCCGGAGGTCCGTGGACAATAGCAATATCCTGAGCTGCTAGAATTGACTGCACCGCTTGTTTTTGAGCCTCATTGAGTAAATCATGGTGTACTTCTTTAAGTGGAGCAAACTCGGGTTCTAAATCTCCATAGAACATTTGTTTTAATTCGGTGAGCCGATCTTCGCTGGCTTTGATAACGGTCTTCATCGCTTTTTCCATTTCCAGGTAAGTACGCTCGTCAAACAACATTTCTACGGCTAGCTGACCATCATTAATCCAATCGGGAATATCTTTGTTATTCAGAATGATTTTCATTTTGTTCCTTTCCACAAAATGAATGATACCTCGTTGTGCATGGTTCCGATTTTTGCCATCTGCACTGGAATAAAATTCGACGGGAGATCCAGATCGTAAGCGGTGGGATTCATTGAGCTGCGCAGTCCGCTCAATGGTAACAAAGGCGCGTTCTCCAACCGTATATCCAGTTTTTAGAATGGTGAGTGGATACCAACAAAGTCCTTTTTCTCGTCGCTCAGATTGCGTGAGCTGCAATACTTCTGCTCGGAAACGTTCGAAATCTGCTTCTTTTTCTTTTTGTAATAATTCCTGAACTGTCTTAAGCTTTTGTTGGATCGCTTTCATGCCGCAAAATAATGGAAAAATT
>CAZYAC010000264.1:0-7427 GCA_964645475.1 uncultured Saprospiraceae bacterium
TCAACAATTCAACAAGTTTTCAAATTGGTACGAAAAACAACGGGCCAGGTGGAATGATCCGCCTCGCCCGTTGGTAATTTTTATTTCAAGTTTCTGCTACATGGCAGCAGCAGCCCGCATGAGATATTTCTCAGCATCTTGGGCAAAACGAGAATTTGGATATTTGTCTTTGATTTTTGTAAAAGCATCTTTAGCAGCGCTATGGTTGTTATTTTTCAATTCCAACAATCCTTGCTTGAGTAAGTAATAAGGAGTTACTCCCTGGTTATCGCCAGCGTTAGCGGCTTTTTTATAGAAGCTTAAGGCCTGATCCATATCATTCTTTTCGGCATAGGCATCTCCCAATAGACCATTTTTAAGGATAGGACCAAGTTCTCCTGAACCGTCATAATCTTTAAAGTGCTCAATCGCTGCATCAAACTCACCTAACTGAAGGTAAGAAATACCAGCATATAATTCGGCGGTATTACCTGCGGAGGTGCCTCCATAATTGTTAGCTAAATCTGCAAAGCCATCATAGCCACCACCAGGATTGGTTAGTGCTAGCGCAAAAGAATCCTGTGCAAACTGAAATTGAGCCTGGGTCATTTGTTCAACGGCCTGTTTTTCTTTGGGGGCTTTGAAAAATTGGCTGTAAAACATGTACAGACCGATTAAAACTACCGCTGCTACTAAAACACCAAAAATGGCATTTTGATTATCTTCTAGAAAACCTTCGGATTGCTTTTCTTGTGTCTCTACCACATCCACCAGGTTTTCTTCCTGTCGCTTGTTTTTTCTTGTTCGGTTTCTTCTAGTTGCCATAAGTAAGGTACTTGATTTAATTTTTTATGTAAAAACCAATTAAATGGTAATTTGGGCGCAAAAATAAGCAATCTTTTAAGAAAATACCTAAAAATTCTATTTGGGAACTTCTTCCTAACGTCCAATTTATCCAATACTCAAAAAAAAATGGATATACTACCGCTAATTGTACGGCAATATATCCACTTAGTTAGAATAAAGTCTAATAAATAAAGAGGTAATTTTGGCTTATTCTAAATAAGGATAGTCTTTTTGAACGTAGTTGTCCTCGTATAAACCAGAACCGTCTGGAAATTCTGAATTTTCGGCAAATTCAACGGCCTCTGCTACTAAGTTTTTAACCTTATCCTTAATGGCTTTGATATCTGCTTCGGTGGCCATTTTATTTTCCAGAATTCGCTTTTCGGTTACTTTGATAGGATCCTTATCTTTATAATCGTTTAGTTCGTCCTTGGTCCGGTATTTAGCCGGGTCAGAAACAGAATGACCTTTGTATCGGTAGGTTTTAATTTCGAGGAAGTAAGGACCTTTTCCAGAGCGAATATGTTTAGCAGCCTTATTGATTGCTTCGTAGACTGTTTCTGGTTGCATACCATCCACTGCTTCGTTAGGCATCCCGTAGCCGTCTCCCATGCGGTGAAGATCTACGATATTACTGGTTCTTTCTACGGAAGTTCCCATGGCATAGCCATTATTCTCGCAAACAAAAAGAACGGGTAATTTCCAAGTCATGGCCATATTAAAGGCTTCGTGTAATGCACCCTGACGAGCAGCACCATCACCAAACATGGTAACACAAATATTATCTGTACCACGGTATTTTTCTGCAAAACCGATTCCAGCACCAATTGGAATTTGTGCACCAACGATGCCGTTTCCACCAAAATATTTGTTTTCCTTTGAAAAGAAGTGCATCGAACCTCCCTTACCGCCCACAATTCCTGTTTTCTTACCAAATAACTCAGCCATTGCTTCTTTTGGAGTCACACCACGACCTAAGGCAGTTCCGTGCTGACGATATGCGGTTACGATGCAATCGTCTTTGGTAAGGACAGATTCCATCCCGGCAGTAATGGCCTCTTGACCAATATAAACATGGCAAAATCCACGAATTTTTTGCTGGCCGTACATCATCAAAGCCTTTTCTTCAAATCGACGTATCAAGAGCATTTGCTCGTACCATTTGAGGTATAATTCCTTGGAATACTTCGGTTTAGAAGCTTTGCTCTTGTTCTTATCTGCTACTTTGCCCATAATGGTATTTGAGTTGAATTATATTAATGTAAAATGTTCTAAGTACTTAATACAAAGATAATGAAGTCATACCCAAAATCAAAATGGAAAGCTTATTTATGAGACATTAGTAAATAATAAGTGATTTAAATAGAAGCTTTTGCGTTCCGCTTTTTTTTGCAGGAGTTCTTGCTTACTTTTGTCGGAATGATAATGCTGGAATTAAAATTGGTGAATTTTAAAAATTATGAGAACCTCAAAGTAGCATTCTCTCCGCAGTTAAATTGCTTTGTCGGAATGAATGGGATGGGTAAAACCAATTTATTAGAGGCTATTTATTATCTCTGTATGACCAAAAGTAATTTTGGAACGAATGACCGACAGATGGTCCGGCAAGGAGAGACTTTTTTTAGAATTGAAGGACAATTGGCAGGCCCAGATAAAGTGGTGGCCAAAGTGATTCCAGGAAAACAAAAACAGTTTGAACGTAATGATGTAGCCTATGATCGACTGATGGAACATATCGGTCAGATTCCGGTCGTTATGATTGTTCCCGATGATACCAAGTTGGTTTCGGAAGGAAGTGAAGAACGTCGGAAATTTATTGACAATACACTTTCACAATTAGAAAGTGGTTATCTAAAAATGTTGATAGTCTATAATAAGGTGCTCAAACAAAGAAATGCTGCATTAAAAGAAATGGGGAAATCCGGTTATTTTGACGATCGATTGATCCAAACTTATAATGAACAATTATTGGCACCAGCGGATTTTGTTTATCAAGCCCGAAGAAAATTTATTAACGAATTTTTTCCCGTCTTCCAGCGTTTCTATCAAGTGATTTCAAATGAAGCCGAACAAGTTGCAGGTGCCTATGTTTCAAAATTGGAAAATGATAGCCTAAAAAATTTACTAGCTGAAAGTGAGCAAAAGGATCGAATTCTTCAACGAACAACCGTAGGTATACATCGAGATGATCTTAAGTTTACGATTGGTGGTCATCCTTTGCGGAAATTTGGATCTCAAGGGCAATTAAAGTCATTCGTGCTAGCATTGAAACTCGCACAATTTGAATTTTTAAAACAACAGAAAGAAAAAAAACCATTACTCTTGTTGGATGATATTTTTGATAAATTAGACCGACATCGGGTATCCCAATTGATTGGATTATTATTGGAACAAGATTTTGGTCAGATTTTCATCACTGATACTCATGAAAACCGGCTAGAAAAAATAGTTGAGCAATACGCCACAAATTATCGTAAATTTACAGTAGAGAACGGTAAGATAAGATTCTAGACTTTATGCTAAATAATTTGGTATGGCTAAATAATTGTCTTTTCCTCCCACTCTGCGTTACGTCCTCGCCATAATAGCTATGGCTATTAGGCTCCGGGCGTTCCCTTCCTGCTGGCAGGCAAGCTTGATTGGAAGAAAAATCCTTCATTTTTATCTCATAAAACTATTTTAGTATAAAGTCTAATATGAAAAAATACAACGATCAGGAATTAAAGGATGTGCTCGCTGAGATGATGAACTCACGGCGTTTAAAACCAAAACTAGATCAGCTGAAGGTCAAATCTATCTGGGAATCAACCATGGGCCCAAGTATCAATAAGTACACAAAAAAAATCAGTTTAACGAAAGGAAAGCTATTCATCAAAATAGATTCTGCACCATTAAAGCAGGAACTAAATTATGGAAAAGACAAGATTATAAAAATGATGAATAAAGAAATAGGAGAGGAAGTGGTGAAGGATGTGATTATTCATTAGTTATGCCAATCGGGAGTTAAGCTAATTCTTATCAAACCTTAAATTATTGACCATTCAATATTACCTTCGAATATTTAGGAGTGACATGTTCTATCTATGATGAAGCAGGATGTCTTCACGATAAACAAAAAACGTCTGCATCACGATTAATAATTCAATATTCACTCAAAATTTTTTCCTTATTTTCGCCGCATGAAAAATACTACTATACGCTTAGGCGGTGTCCCAGAACATTTCAACCTACCCGTTCACCTAGCCCATGAAAAAGGAGCCTTTGCGGCCAGAGGTGTCAATCTAGAATGGACCACTTTTAAAGGCGGAACGGGACAGATGACTAAGGCGCTCCGCAATGATGAGGTGGATGCTTGTATTTTGCTCACCGAAGGAATAATTACTGATATTGCCAACGGCAACCCTTCTTTAATCATCAGTGAATATGTTACCTCTCCACTAATTTGGGGCATTCATACAGGAGCTGAAAATACCCTTCGTCATCACAGCGATATTTATGATAAAAAATACGCCATTAGTCGTTTTGGATCGGGTTCTAATCTTATGGCAATTGTCGACGCCAATAGCCAAGGGAAGACCATTGCTACCGAGCAATTCAATATTATTAAAAATTTAGAAGGAGCTTTAACCTCGCTTACCAAGTTGGAAACTGATGTTTTCTATTGGGAAAAATATACCACTAAGCCTTTTGTGGATTCAGGACAATTGCGACGAGTAGGAGAATATCTCACACCTTGGCCCTGCTTTATGATTGCGGCCACGAAAAAAGCTATTGACGAAAAGCCAGAGACCTTAATTCGGATGTTACGTACCATTCATGATAGCTGTGATTATTTTATGCAATCGGATGATAATATTGATCTGGTTGCCAAACGCTACGGGATATTACCGAATGATGTTGCTCACTGGTACCACAAAACTTCCTGGGCAATTCACGGATGGGTAAGTAACAAGGTTTTAAAAAATGTAGTGTACCATCTTAAAACAGCAGAAATTCTAAAGGAAGAACAAGGAAATCTGGAGTTGGTTTGGAAACGATAGTTCAAGACATGGATGGTCTTTTTTTATTTTTTGAACAACTTTAGCCACCGTTCCTTGTTTTACTTTTATTCACTCACGAAAATAATATGAACGAATGAAGACAATGTTGATGTTTGTCTTTAGTATTTTCATAAGTTCTAATTTATTTACTCAGGATATTTTTCTGAGCTCTACGGATAATCGTATCTATAGATTAGATTTAAATAATTGCGATTACGAATTTATCGTTGATGTGCAATCTATTGTTTTTGACATCGCTTTCCACCCAAATGGAAACCTCTATGGAATCCGTGGAAGTGGAGAACTCTATCAAATAAATACCCTTACTGGAAATACAACTTTTGTTCATGAGTTTGCTGGTCAAACGTTTAATTCTCTGACAATTTCAAATGATGGTCTTATTTACACCATTGGGGATGAGGGGGAACTATGGTCCTATCAAATCAGTAATGGTGAGCAAATCTATTACGGAGAAATTGGATATTCTGCAACCGGTGATTTGACGTTTTATCAAGGGAATCTTTATGCTGCCGTAGCCTTTGATCGGATTGTTTTAGTTGATATCAATGATCCAATGAACAGTAGCGTTATCATTGATGAAACTGTTTCAGGCGATATTTTTGGAATTGTTTCATTTGCCGAAGATTGCAACAATGTAAATACCTACGCGATTACAGGAGGAGAATCTGAAATACACCAAATTGATTTTATCAATAAATCCTTTAATTTAATTTGTGAATTAGATTTTGAAGTAGGTGGCGGTGCTAGTACTTTTGAATTTATTGCCTCCACCATTGTTATTGAGGATTTAAATACGATTAACCCAAATTGTGGAATGGATAATGGTGAAATATCCATCAATGCCACCAGTAGATTGGGACCAGTTGAGTATTCTATTAATGGCCAAAATTTTCAAACAAATGGCTTATTTGAAAATCTTTCCGAAGGAACTTATTCGATCGTGGTTATAGATATTGATGGATGTACGATTACGCAAAACATCGAAATTTCAATATTAAATTTACCATCAATTGATTTGGTTCAACAAACTCTAGCAAGCTGTGATCAAAGTGATGGTTTGTTTGAGGTTATGGGGAATGAGGGATTACCTCCCTTTTCATATGCAATTAATGGAATTAGTCAAAGTGATGGTTTATTTGAAAATCTTGCCAAAGGAAATTATAATATAGTTATCCAAGATGCAGCAGGTTGTAGCGCTGATACCACGATAATAATTACTCAAGAATGCCCAATTTATGTTCCCAATATTTTCTCGCCAAATAATGATGGGATCAATGATCTATTTAAAATTTATCCTCCCTCCGATTTATTTGCTACATTCAAGTCCTTTAGAATTTATGATAGATGGGGAGCCACCTTATTTGAAGCGGAAGACTTCAATCCCCAAAATATTGGTTGGAATGGAAAATTTAAAGGAGAAGATGTAGGAATAGGTGTTTACGTTTATTATGTTGAATACATAACTGAAAGCGGTAATCAAAAAATACTCAAAGGAGATATCACCTTGGTGAGGTTTTGAAATAGTATAAAAACAATCAGAAAAATGTTGCAGGTAAACGCATATGCTCTTAAAGAAAAAGGAGGCAAAAAATTGACACCCTTTAATTATCAATTGGGAGATTTAGGTGGAGATCAGGTGGATATAAAAATCCATTACTGTGGATTATGTCATTCGGATATGAGTATGATTGAAAATGCTTGGGGCATGACCAAATACCCCTTGGTACCTGGACATGAAATTATAGGTGAAGTCATCGCAGTTGGAGATCAAGTAAAAAATCTTAAAAAAGGAGACTATGTTGGCGTTGGTTGGAAGTCGGCCTCTTGTATGCATTGCCAGCAGTGTATAAGTGGTCATCATCATCTTTGTAAAAACGGAGAAAGTACGATCGTTGGACGCCACGGAGGTTTTGCAGATCACGTACGGAGTCATTGGACGTGGGCGATTCCATTGCCAGCAGGAATTGATTTGGAAAAAGCGGGACCTTTATTATGCGGTGGAATAACTGTTTTCAATCCCATTATCTTGGCCAATGTCAAAGCAACGGATCGAGTAGGGGTGATCGGAATTGGTGGACTAGGACATATGGCACTAAAATTTTTAAACAAGTGGGGCTGTGAAGTTATCGCTTTTAGTTCAAGCCCAGATAAAAAAGAAGCCATTTTGAAAATGGGAGCGACTAAAGTCATTAATTCTCGTGATCCAAAAGAACTAGAATCTATCACCGGACAATTAGATTTGATCATCAATACGACCAACGTTCAGTTAGATTGGAAGGCTTACCTATCGACTTTGGCTCCACAAGGTCGTTTTCATACGGTAGGAGCTGTTTTGGAACCCATGGAGATTCCTGCTTTTTCACTGATCGGGGGAGAAAAAACAGTCAGCGGTAGTCCCATCGGCAGCCCTGCTTTAACACGTAAGATGCTCGAGTTTTGTGTACGACATGATATTTATCCGATTGTGGAATCTTTTCCAATGGAAGAAGTGAATGAGGCGATTGCGCATCTGGAAGCTGGGAAGGCGAGGTATCGGGTGGT
>CAZYAC010000265.1:0-2662 GCA_964645475.1 uncultured Saprospiraceae bacterium
GTTTTTGACATTGAACTTGAATTTAAAAAACACAAAATTTAGAACACTCCCCTATATTTTGTGAATCAGTGATTAGCGAATTCAAAACACGATAAAAGCGCATTATTAATTCTTAATTTTTTCATTATTCATTATTCATTATTCATTAAAAATTAAGCAACTCCGATTCTACACCAGTAACCACCTCCACAGCCTCTTCGTAAACCTCCTGCATCGCACCCGAATTATCCTTCCCCGCAAACAAGGCCATTTCGCTAGTTTTGATGATATGGATAAACTGCTGAATAGGTGTTTCCGAGACTTTTAATTCTAAGAGTTTATCTTTCACATTATCCTTGCTCATTTTAGAAAACGGAATATTTAGTTTATCAGAGACGTAGTCCAACATCGCTCTCGATACTTCGTCATAAAACTGACGGCTTTTGTTTTGTGTTAGAAAGGTATGAGCCGTTTCCAGTCTTTTTAGGGCGACTTTGTTGGCACGTTGTCGGCGCAAAGCATCAGTGTCGACGTTTAGTAATTTGAACTGCCGTTTTTTATAGAAATAAGCACCACCCAGCAATAGCAGCGGTAAACCCAATAAGATATAGAATAGAGGTGAACCAAAAAGTGGCGTCGATTTTTTTTGCCAGTTTGCGGTCTTAGCAATGCCATGTATAGTGGCTGTTGCCTCGTTGTTTTTTGGAATGACGGCTTTGGATTGATCGCCCTGTGCGATGGAGATCGCGAGCGGTTCACTCTCCAAGGTTACATAGCGTAAACTATCTACATCGTAATAAGTGAATTTTGGTTTTAATTTGAATAGACCCGGATACTTTGGTGTGATTAAATAATCAAAAATCTTTTTACCGACAAAACGCCCTTGTTGTGGAACCAGCGCATTCTCCCCCACTACTTTCGAATCAAAGATTTCAAAACTATCTCCTAACATTAAATCTGGTGCTTGAACCAATTTGAGATCTCCATCTCCACTGACAGAAACTTGTAAAGAAAAGGCATCATTGGTATTGATCTGGCGACTATTCGTTTTAGCCTGCATCAAATAATGACCTACCGCTCCGGAAAAACTCGCGGGTGGATTAGCTGGTAATTCTCGAACATTGATATTGAGTAGCTCCGTAGCTACTTGGATGCGAATTAATTCTGGATAAGAAAAAATACCGCGACGTCGTCTTGATTGATTAGGGGAAGCCACGGCTACCTGCATCCTCAATGGCGGAATTTCTAGGATACCCGCCTGTTGCGGAAACAAGGCTACTTTTTTGATGATCTTCGTACTATACTGCACGCCGTCAATGACCTCTTTGACCACTTGACTATTATAGGAACGCAAATCTTCCGCAAAGAAACCGGCGTAATCCAAATCATTGACCGGATTGTAGGATTCCACTTGTTGAGTGGTATAGATCTTATAGTCTAAAGTAATTTGCTCCCCTACTCTGGCTTCCAGTGACGAAGGAATAGCCTTGATATATATCTGAGTTTCGATTTGCTCTTCCAGTTCTTGCTGAGTAGTCGCCGTATTATTTTTTCCTTTGACCACTTCTATCCGAATTGGTTTGGTTGTGTACTTCTTTCCATCAACTTCGATACTCGCTGAGCCGACCGTAAATTTTCCAATTTTTTTGGGTTGTAAATTATAAGAATAAGTAAGCGTACGGGACCATTTCCCATTATAAGAAGAAGTGCTGATCGACTGACTGGGTCCGCTGAGGAGTTTGAAATTTTTAAAGGCGGGTGGTTGAAAGTCTTTCCCTTGCGCGTTGGCCAAGGTAAAACTAACTCCAAAATATCCACCCACAACTACCTGGCGAGCATCCGTACTGGCCGTAAACGTAACTGGCTGTTGGGCCGACAATCCAGTTGACACCAAAACAAAAAACAATAAAATTATATTTTTAGCCACCTTCATGCTCATAACTTATACGTCTTACGCTTTTTCTTTTTTGGAGTTGCTTTTCCTTTGGGCATATTCGGCATCCTTAATTCTGGCATTCTAAAAAAATCAGTATCCCAATCGAAGGGACTAGTATTTTGTGGACCTTTTTGAATAATTCCATCCGGGTTAGGTAAGACGATTACTTCTAGCGGCTCTGTAAAAAGATCTCCTTCTTCTGTTCCGATTTTTGCGGGTGGAATGAAAAACACGCCAGCTTCTTTCGCTTCTAAAAAATAAGAATAAGTAATAGACTGACTCACCTCACCATTGGTCATCACCATGCTTGAAGACATGTTGGGTCCGGCAACGAGAATAAAATCTTCGAATACTGGTGGCGTAAAATTTTGACTATTCCCATTTTCTAGTTTAAAAGAAACTTGTAACTGATTGCCCAATAGCAAAGTATCAAACTGCACGCTGACGGTAAAAGAAGCTTCTTGCCCCCATCCAATCATAGCGATACTTAAGCAAGCGATTAATAAAAATATTTTTTTCATAATTTTTTAAATTACTATTCTGTAATAAAACATGCGCTTAATTCTCGGTGCGACACCCGCTGGGGTCGTCTACGCAACGCCGCCAACTTCGTTGGCTAACATAATTTGACCTCTCTGAGGTCATTATGAACGTAGCCTAAATAAAAAACAAAAGAGTCAAATTTCTAATGATAAATTTATTTAAGTTCAGTAAATTTCAGTCCCAAAAAATCTACCAATCCGCACA